>DATABQ010000461.1:0-4908 GCA_036259495.1 Longimicrobiales bacterium
GTCGGTGAACACGCCGCCGGCCTCCTCGATGATGGGAGCGAGTGCGGCTGCGTCCCAGAGCGAGAGCACGGGGTCGAGCATGGCTTCTGCACGGCCGGTCGCGACGAGTGCGTAGCCGTAACAGTCGCCCCAGGTTCGGGCGAGGCCTGCGGATTTGCGCAGTGCGTGCCAGCCGCCCGCGCGCCGCTCGTTCTCGATGTTCTCGATGTCGGTCGTCGTGATGAGTGCGCGCGAGAGACGCGTCTCGTCGGAGACGAGTGCGCGGCGGCCGTTCCACCAGCAACCGAGGCCGCGCGCCGCGTAGACGGTCTCGTCGAGGGCGGGGAAGTGCATGACGCCGAGCGCAGCGTCCGCATCGTACTCGAGTGCGATCAGCACACCGTAGAACGGCACACCGCGCATGAACGTGCGTGTGCCATCGATCGGATCCAGTATCCAGCGCCGGTCTGCACCGGGGTGGGTCTCGCCCTCCTCCTCGCCCAGAATCGCGTCGGCGGGATAGCGCGCGCTGATCAGGCGCCGAGCGATGCGTTCGGCGGTGCGGTCCGCTTCGGTGACGGGGGAGTCGTCCGGCTTCGCCTCGGCGGCAATGCCGGTCTGATAATGCGCGAGCGTGGCGCGGCCGGCACGCCAGGCGACTTCGACGGCGAAGTCGAGTACATCCCTGAGCTGTTCGCGGGTCACGGCCGTGGCATCTCCACGGGTCCCTGGCGGACGTCGACACCGGCTTCGGCGAGGTATCGCTTGAGATCGCCCACGGTGGTGGAGCCGTCGTGCAGCATGCCTGCGAGCAACGCCGCGTCGGCGCCCGCGAGCAGGAACGCGTCGCGGACGTGCTCCGGCGTGCCCGCACCGCCGCTCGCGATCACGGGGACGGAAACGGCTTCGCCGATGCGTGCGGTCAGCTCCAGATCATAGCCGGCGCGTCGGCCGTCCTGGTCGATGCTCGTGATCAGGATCTCGCCTGCGCCCAGCTCGGCACACTTGCGCGCCCACTCGATGGCGTCCAGCTCCGTGGCATTCCGGCCGCCGTGCGTGAACACGCGGTACCAGGTCGCGGGTGCGGCCGCGCCGGCGGGCGCAGCGGGTCCGTCGGAGTGCGCGATCAGCTCGATCTTGCGGCGCTCCAGGCGCGCATCGACGCTCGCGACGATGCACTGATTGCCGAACCGGTGCGCGGCCTCGCCGACGAGCTCCGGCCGCGTGACAGCGGCGGTGTTGATGCTGACCTTGTCGGCACCCGCGCGCAGTGCCAGCGCGACATCCGACACATCGCTGATCCCGCCGCCGACCGTGAGCGGCACGAACAGGTTCTCGGCCGTGCGACGTACCGCGTCGAGCAGCGTGCGGCGGCCTTCCGCGGAAGCGGAGATGTCGAGGAAGACGATCTCGTCGGCGCCCTCCGCCTCATAGCGCTGCGCGAGCTCGACGGGGTTGCCGACATCGCGCATGCTCTGGAAGTTCACGCCCTTGACGACGCGGCCATCCTGCACGTCCAGGCAGACGATAACGCGCTTGCGCAGCATTACGGATTTTCCTCCCCCATGATCTGTACGCCGCCCTTCGTGCTGAATACCGCGCCTTCCGGCGTGAGTGCCTGTCTGAGCGCGAGCCCGACCGCCTTGACCGCCGCTTCGACGATGTGGTGCCGGTCGCGGCCGCGCAGAACCCGTACGTGCAGCGTCATGGCTGCGTTCTCCGCGAACGAGCGGAGAAAATGGTCGTAGAGGGCGGACGGGACGGGACCCTCGTAGTATAACCTGCCGCCGAGATCGAGCGCGGCATGGACGAGCGCCTCGTCCATCGGTACGGTCGCAGATCCATAGCGTGCGCATGCCTCCGGCGTCTCGCGGCGGAGCGCCAGGCCCAGCGTGATCGCCACGTCCTCGATCAGGTGATGTCGCAAATCTCCGGCCGCCTCGACCTCGAGATGCACACCGGCGTAGCGCGAGAGTGTCACCAGCATGTGATCGAGAAACGGCTCCGTCGTTGCAATGCGCGGACCTTCCGACCCCGGCGCCGGTGCTGCCGGCTGCGCCTGGAGCACGATCCGGACGCGTGTCTCTCGCGTTTCCCGTGACAGCGCTGTCATACGTATTGCCTCGTCACTGCAGTGGTATCGAGGGCGCCGGTGTAGAGAGCCATCCCGACGACGGCTCCCGCGACACCCGCTTGCGAGAGTGCCTCCAGGTCCGCCGGTCCGGCAATTCCGCCGGAGGCGAGGACCGGGTGGGGAGACGTTTCGGCGAGCTGACGGAATCGCTCCGTGTCCGCGCCGCTCATGCGTCCTTCGCGTGCGACGTCGGTCACGAGGACGCCGGCCAGCGGCAGGTTCGCGATCCCTCCCAGAAGCGCCTCGATGGTCACCCCGGCCGCTGCCTTCCAGCCGTGCACCACCACCTCGTCGCCGCTGACGTCGGCAGCGAGCACGACGCGATCGGGCCAGCGGGTCGCGATCTCCTCCAGCCACGCGCGGTCCGTTACGCCGCGCGTGCCGACGACGACGGTGGCGGCGCCGGTCTCGAGCAGCTCGCGGACGCGTTCAGTCGTGCGGACGCCACCCCCGACCTGCACGTGTGCGCTGCGCGACGCGGCGATCACCGCATCGACATCGGACGCATTGCTGCCCAGTCCGAGCGCTGCATCGAGATCGACAACATGCAGTGCGCTGAATCCTGCGGCTACCCACTCGCGTGCGACGGCCGCAGCATCCGGCAGGCTGACGCGCTCATCGTCCGGCTGTCCGCCCACGAGCTGCACCACGCGTCCGCCCCTCAGATCGATTGCCGCATAGACGATCACGTGCCCACCTGCGCGACGAAGTTGTTGAGCAGCTGCAGCCCTGCACGGCCGCTCTTCTCCGGATGGAACTGCACGCCCCAGATGTTGTCGCGCCGAACCGCCGCAGGAAATCGCTGGCTGCCGTAGCGGCTCCACGCGATCACCTCGGATTCATCCGCCGGCCTCGCGATATAGCTGTTCGCATAATACGCGACGAACTGCGACATCCCGGCGAAGAGCGGGTCGTCGACCATCTCGACATCGTTCCAGCCCATGTGCGGAACGCGACGGCCGGTCAGCCGGTGGATGCTGCCGTTCAGCGCGGAGAGTCCGACCCCCGGCCCCTCCTCACTACCCTCGAACAGCAGCTGCATGCCCAGGCAGATCCCGAGGCACGGCTTACCCTGTGCGATGGCATCGTGCAGCGCCGATACGCCGGGCGCGAGCTGCGCCGCCGCCGCGCCGAACGCGCCGACGCCCGGCAGCACGACCGCGTCGGCATTCAGCGCCTCGCTCAGGTCCGCCTCCACCCAGACCTGCGCGCTGGTATTCTCCAGTGCCTTCACGAGCGAGTGCAGATTGCCCGTGCCGTAATCGACCACACCTATGTTCATCCGTCACCCGCCATCGTGAGCACCTCGTCAAACGCCGCCAGGAACCGCTCCATCATCCACCACGGGCCGATGCTGACGCGGATGCAGTCGCCGGCGCCGCGCAGATCGGTAAAAGGGCGCACGGCCACGCCTCGATCGCGCAGCCGCCCATTCCACACCGCTGCGTCCGAGCCGACCTTCATCAGCACGAAGTTGGCCGCGGAGTCCCAGACATGCGTTCCGCGCGCCTCCAGCTCCTCGATCAGGCGCGTGCGGTTGGATATTATGTCGTCGATGCGATCCTGCACCCACGCACGCTCTCCGAGTGCGGCAAGGGCCGCGGATTCGGCGATCCCGCTCACCTTGTACGGCCCGCGCGACTTCTCGATCTCCGCGATCAGCCGCGCCGGTCCGACTGCATACCCGATCCGCAGCCCCGCCAGGGCCCAGGCCTTGGACATCGTCCGCAGGACGACCATCCGCTCCGAAGCGACTGCCTGACGGATCAGGTCCTCACCCGCGAAATCCGCGTATGCCTCATCGATCAGCACCACGCCGGCCGCATTGCGGCCCACGCGCTCCACTGCCGCGCGCTCGAACTGCGTGCCGGTCGGGTTGTTCGGCCGGCACAGATACGTCGCACGCGCATGCGTCCGCAGTAGCGCATCGGCGTCGAGCTCGAAGTCGTGACCGAGCGGCACGGCGAGCGGTCGCAGGCCGTTCATGCGGCCGAACACGGGCACCATTCCGAACGTCGGATCGGGATACGCTATCGTGTCGCCAGGCTCGCAGAACGCGCGCAGCGCGGAATCGATCACATCATCCGAGCCGCACCCGGTTGCGATGTTCTCCGGAGGGACGCCGTGCAGCGCTGCAAGCGCGCGTCGCAGATCGCTCGCGTAGACCGACGGGTATCGTGTGATGCGGGCATCCTCCGCATCCGCGATCGCGCTCCGGACGGCGGGTGGCAGACCGAACAGGTTCGTGTTGTCGCTCAGGTCGACCGCGCAGGGTGTACGGCCGGGGTCGTAGAGCTCGATCGGAGCATAGCCCGTGCGGAGGCGAACCGGAGCGGTGACGTCGATCGACGCGGAATCGGGAGCCGCCGCATTCCCGGCGCCACCGCGCAGCCGTGCGGCGAGTGCGTGTCCGGGCAGGCCCTCCGCTTCCGCGAGTGTGGCCGTGGGTCCTGAGACGAGCTCTGCAGCTGCCGGCGTCAGTTCCTGGTAGGTCGTCCAGCGGAGGAAGTCCGACGTGGAGAGCCCCGCGTATGAGCGGGCGAGTCCCGCCGTCGGCAGCACGTGATTCGCGCCCGTGATGTAGTCGCCGAACGCGACGGAGCTGGATGCGCCGAGGAAGATGGTCCCCGCGCAGCGAAGCGACGGCAGCAGCGCACGCGGCGCGCGCGTCATCACGAGCAGGTGCTCGGGCGCGTAGTCGTTGCTGAAGGCGATCGCGTCGTCGATGCTCCCGGCGAGGAGCAGTGCACCGCGCGCTGCGAGTGCAGCGCGAATGATCCCGGAGCGCGGCTGCG
>DATABQ010000462.1:0-7071 GCA_036259495.1 Longimicrobiales bacterium
GATGTTGCCGATCTCCTTCAGCGTCGCCTGGTGCTCATCCGTGAACCCGCCCGGGAATTCCGGCTCCGAGCCGCGCGTCACCATGGCGACCAGCTTCACGGCGGATGCAGCGGGGAAGATCTGTACCGTCCGGCCCGTTACGTCGCCCAGCACCTTCATCATGACGGCCGCGACGACGTCGTCAGGCTCGCCCGTGACCGTGCCAACGTCCTCGAGCGGGATGATGCTGACCTCCGGCACATCGATCATGATGACGCGATCGGTCATCTGCGACAGCGCCGTAGCGGCGTGGCCGGCGCCAATGTTCGCGATCTCCCTCATCGCGTCGAGCTGAGAGGGGTCCAGCGAGCGCAGATCCATGGTTGACCTCATATCATGCTCAGCGGATCCAGCACCAGCGCTGGGCGTCCGTCGGCGAGCAGCGTAGCGCCCGAAAAGAACGGCAGCATGCCCGTGACCGCGTCGAACGTGCGAACCAGAATCTGCTCCCGGCCGACCAGCTCATCGACCGCGAGCGCCGCGCGCCGGTCGCCGATCTCGGCAATGACGGCCGCGGCTTCCTGCCCGTCCGCCTCCACCCGCAGCACGCGCCGCAGGCGCACGAGCGGCACCGTATGGCTGCGCACGGTCAGAACGTCGTCCGAGCCGCCATCCAGCTCCACCGCTTCGGACACGTGGGTGAGCGGAATCGCGTAATCTTCACCTCCGACACGAACGCGCAGCGCCTGTGCAACGGCGAGCGTGATCGGCAGCCGCATCCGGAACGTCGTGCCCGATCCCGGCCTCGTCCGCATGTCGATCGCGCCGCCGAGCGCGCGCACGCGATGAACCACTGCGTCCATGCCGACGCCGCGGCCGGACATGGAGCTCACCTCGTCTCTCGTCGAGAGCCCCGGCATGCTCATGAGCCGGAACAGCTCCTCATCCGTCGCGGGCGGCTCCTCCCGCGCATACACTCCCGCGGTCCGCGCTTTCGCCGCAACGGCCTCGGTCGACACGCCGCGGCCGTCATCCTCCATGACGATCCGTACGCTGCCGCGCTCCCGTTCCGCCGAGACTCGGATGCGGCCGCGTGGCGGCTTGCCGGCGGCGCGACGCTCTTCGGCAGTCTCGATCCCGTGGTCGACTGCATTGCGCAGCAGATGGACGAGCGGCTCGCCCATCTCCTCGAGGATCGAACGGTCCATCTCCACATCATCGCCCTCGAGCACCAGCTCGACATCCCGGCCCACGGACCGCGCCGCATCCCGCACGACACGCGGCAGCCGCTCGAATACTTCGCGAACGGGTACCATCCGCAGCGCGCGCATCTCGTGATCGAGCTCGCCCAGCACCGTGCCCAGGCGATCGACGATGTCGCCTGCCTGCGTCGGCACCCCGATCCGCTGGAGGCGCGCGTACAGCACGGACATCTCACCCAGGCCGTCCGCCAGCCCGTCCAGCCGCACGGCGTCGACCCGCACCTGCCGCGACTGCGCTGCCTGCGTCTCCACGTTCCCTGCGGGCGCGACCGCCGGAGATGCTGCCGGTGCGGCCATCTCCACCGTCTCCACCTCGCCCGCCGATCGAATCGCGGCTTCCGCCGCTGCCGAATCCGCCGATGCGGCCAGGAACACGCGGAGCCGGCCGTCGAAATCGTCCCCGAATTCCTCCGGATCCGATCCCAGCACTCCGGGCACAGCCGCCAGTGCGCGCACGATCAGTGCGCCGCGCGCACTCTTGATGGGAGCATCGGGCCGGAGCCGCACATGCGCAACGAGCGCAGTGCCCGCCGGGGCAGGCGCCGCCGGTGCGGTGCGGCTGGCGGACGCATCTGCCGCAGCCGCGTCATCCCCCGGCGCCGTCGGCCCGATGCGGATGGCCTCGGCGATCGCATCCTCCAGCTCGTCAGCCGCAGCCAGCAGTGCCTCGACAATGTCACGGTCGGCCGCGACTGTGCCGGCACGGAGCGCATCGAGGCGGTCCTCCAGATGATGCGCCATGTCCGCCGCCGCACCGTAGCCCATGGCGGCGGAGATGCCCTTCAATGTGTGTGCGGCGCGGAATGCCTCGGCGACGGCATCGGCAGGCGCGTCGATCTCCAGCTCCACCAGGCTGCGCTGCAGCAGCCGGATGTTCTCGTGCGTCTCCGCAGCATAGAGGTCGACGAACCTGCGTAGATCCATGCGCGTCAGCCGAGGACGCGCTGCACCGCCTCCAGCACGCGAGAGGGCTGGAACGGCTTTACCACGAAGTCACGGGCGCCCGCCTGAATGGCCTCGATCACGAGTGCCTGCTGACCCATTGCACTGCACATGAGGATCCGCGCCTGCGGATGCTCCTTGACGATCGCCCGCACCGCATCGATGCCGCCCATGTCCGGCATCACGATGTCCATTGTGACGAGATCCGGCTGCAGCTGCTTGTACTGCTTCACTGCTTCCGCGCCCGTCTGCGCCTCTCCGACAACCTCGAAGCCCGCGCCCTTCAGGATGTCCGCGAGCATCGTGCGCATGAACAGCGCATCGTCACAGATCAGGACCGTTCTCGCCATCGTGTGTTCCTCGGCTGTATCAGTTTCGCTCAGCCAGGCAGCAGCCGGCCGAGCAGCACCTGCGGATCGAGCGCCGCAAATTCCGCATCCTGCATGTACCCGCGTCCCACCACACCGGGCGCGTCCGCTCCGCCTTCAATGTGCGCCGGCGCGATATCGAGCACGTCCTCGACCACGGCGCCGATCCGGCGCGTGCCAAGGTCCATGAGCAGCAAACGGTGGTCGGGGAGAGTTGCGGCACTGCGCAGACCGAGCACGGCGCCCATGTCGAACACCGTCACCACTCGCCCACGCACGCCCACCAGGCCGCAGACTTCCCGGCCGGTGCCCGGCAGCCGCGTGAACGGCCGCTGCGCTATGATCTCGACCACACATCTCAGCGGCACGCCGTATCGCCTGCCATCGCAGAAAAATACCACCCACGGCAGTACTGTGGGCGCATGCGTTCCGGCTTCGGCCACGGCAGCGATATTCGACAACAGGTTCCCGCTGGGACGCAAATGCCGCGTGCGGCATACGCGACGTTATCACAACTCGGTCGGGTGCCTGAAGATACTGCCCGCCAGCCGCCGGGGTCAACCGCCGGGATTCGTCGACTCCGCCCATTCCGCCGCCGCCGCCAGATCCGCCGGCAGCCGCGAATCGAATCGCAGTTCCTCGCCTGTCGCGGGATGTCTGAACCGCAGCCGCGCTGCATGCAGAAACTGACGCGGCACGCGCTTCGCCAGTTCGGCCGCCCACCGCCGGTCAGGACCACTCATGCCCCGCTCCGCGCCCTGTCCATACGTCGCATCGCCAACGACAGGATGTCCGATGTGCGCCAGATGCACGCGAATCTGGTGCGTGCGTCCCGTTTCCAGCTCCGCCTGTACCAGATCCGCTGCGCGCCATCTCGCGATCCGGCGGATCCGTGTGCGCGCGGTACGGCCATCCGGCAGGACGGCCATGCGCTTCCGGTCCGTGCGCGCCCGCGCGATGGGCGCATCGACATCCATCGTGTCCTGCGGCAGGTGGCCCCACGCCGCGGCGACGTAGATTCGGCTCACTTCGCGCCGCTTGAGCGCGCCGGAAAGCTTTCGGTGGGCGGCATCGTTCTTCGCGACGATCATGAGCCCGGACGTATCGCGATCCAGGCGATGCACGATGCCCGGTCTGAGCACGCCGCCGATACCGGAGAGATCCTTCACGTGGTGCAGCAGTGCGTTCACGAGCGTGCCGGAGCGGTGACCCGGAGCCGGATGCACGACGAGGCCGGCAGGCTTGTCGATCACGAGGAGGTGCGCATCCTCATGCACGACGACGAGCGGGATCGCTTCGGCGGAAATGGCATCCGGCACCGGGGCAGGCATGTCGATTTCGATGACGTCGCCCTCGGCGACCCGATGGCTCTTGCGTGCAGGAGCGCCGTTCACGAGGACGCGACCCTGCTCGAGCAGCTGTACGGCACGGGAGCGGGACAGCTCGGTGTGGTGTGCAGCGAGCCAGGCATCGAGCCGGGCGTCACCGCCCTCGGCTACGACGAGCCGCTCCCGCAGCGGCTCAGCGCTGCTCAACCTGCTGCTCTTCCTTCCAGAGGGAGAGTGCGAGGATAACGGCGCCCGTGGTGACTGCCACGTCCGCGACGTTGAAGACCGGCCAGCGGATGGTGCCGACACCCACATCGATGAAATCGACGACACCGCTTTCGGATCTGATCCGGTCGATCAGGTTCCCGACGGCGCCGCCACATATGAGGGCGATGGCTGCGAGACGCACGCGGTCACCCAACGGAGTGAACCAGTACATGCCGATGAGCGCCGCGAGTGCGACGAGGGAGAGCACCAGGAAGATGATGCGGGAGTGCTCCCCGAGATGGATACCGAACGCGGCGCCGGGATTATAGATGTAGGTGAGACGCACGTAATCGCCGACGATCTCCATCTGCTGATAGAGCATGAAGTGCTCCTGCACGAGCATCTTTGTGCTCACGTCCAGCAGCAGCACGCCGGCCAGCACCGCGATGAAGAGCACGAGCTTCGTACCGCTACCTATCTGTGATGCGTCCTGCTCCACCGCGCTCGCTCCCCCTGCACTTGTCATTCGATACCTCAGGCGCGACGGACGCCGACCATCGCCGTGACGCCGTCCAGATCGACATCCTGTACTGCATCCCGCCACTCTTCATCTACCGGGCCGCCGGACGTGAGTGACACCGCGAGTGTCTCGCTCGCGACGTAATCCCTGTGCTCACGCACGGCACTGAGCACGTCGTCACCGCCGAAGACGCCGAGCGCGATCCGGTCGCTCACCGCGAGACCGGTGTCCTTCCGCAGCCGCTGGATGCGGTTGACGAGCTCGCGCGCGATGCCCTCCAGCCGCAGCGGCTCATCGATGGCCGGATCGAGCGCGATCGTACAGCCCTCGTCCGATGCGACCACCAGGTCGCCAGCCGATTCCTCGATCACGTCGAGGTCCCCCGGCTCCAGCACGTGCCGGTCGCCACCCGTCTCGATCGTCACAGCCTCTCCGGCACGATATGCCCGCAGCGCGGCGGCATCCAGTTCACGGATCTGCTGTGCGGCCTCCTGCGTGCTGCTGCCGAAGCGGCGCCCGAGCTGCCGGAAATTCGGCTGCGCGCGCAGCGATACCAGGTCGCCCGCGGCTTGCAGGAATTGCACCCGCTTGACGTTCAGCTCGTCCTCGAGCACATCGAGGAGCTCCGCAGTCATGAGGGACTCGTCGGCGACGACGGCCTGGAGCGTACCGAGCGGCTGGCGCACGCGGATGCGCACCTCCTCGCGCGCCGCACGGCCGAGGCGCGCGAGCACGCGTGTGACGCGCATCCCCTCCTCCAGCCGCTCATCCCGCGCACCCGCGTCGGGGAATCCCGCGAGATGCACGGTCCGCCCGGTGAGCGCGCGATGCAGCCAGTCTGACGAGAACGGTGTGAACGGCGCGAGAAGACGTGACAGCTCCGTAAGCACGTCGTGGAGCGTCCGGAACGCAGCACGCGTATCCGTCGCGTCGCCGCTGCCCCAGAAACGGTCACGGCTGCGACGCACGTACCAGTTGGAGAGATCGTCCACGATGAAGTCGCCGATCGCGCGGCCCGCGTGTGTCAGCTCGTACTCGTCCAGATCCGTGCTCACGGCGTGCACGAGGCTCGCCAGGCGCGACAGGATCCAGCGGTCCATCACATGGCGCTGCTCCGGTGCAGGATCGTCACCGGACGGTGCGTATTCCTCGAGGTTCGCATACAGCGCGAAGAATCGATACGTATTCGCGAGCGTATCGAAGGACCGGCGCGCGGCATCGCCCAGCGCGGCAGGATCGAACCGCTTCGGGACCCACGGTACACTGGCGGTCAGGAAGAACCAGCGGATCGCGTCGACACCGAACGTGCCGATCGCGTCCCAGGGGTCGACCATGTTCCCCCGCGACTTCGACATCTTGCGGCCCTCGGCGTCCAGCACCATGTCGTTCACGACCACGTGCCGGTACGCCGGACCTTCGTCCAACATGGTCGAGATCGCCATCAGCGAGTAGAACCACCCACGCGTCTGGTCCACGCCCTCGCAGATGAAGTCCGCCGGGAAATGCCTGCGGAACTGAGCTTCGTTCTCGAACGGGTAATGCCACTGCGCGTACGGCATCGCACCGGAGTCGAACCACACGTCGGCGACTTCCGGCGTGCGGCGCATCGTGCCGCCGCATTCGCAGCCGAACGTGATCTCATCTATGAATGGCTTGTGCGGATCGAATGGCTCCGGAAGTGCGCCCGCCAGCCCGCGCAGCTCCGCAAACGAACCGATGGTGCGCGTATGACCGGGATCGGCCTCGCACACCCAGATCGGCAGCGGCGTGCCCCAGTAGCGCTCGCGTGAGATGGCCCAGTCGATGTTGCCCTCGAGCCACTCACCAAAGCGGCCGGAACCGATCTCCGGCGGATGCCACGCGACTTCCGCATTGTTCTCGAGCATCCGCTCCCTGAGCTGCGTCGTGCGGATGTACCACGAGTCGCGCGCCATGTAGAGCAGCGGGCTGCGGCAGCGCCAGCAGTGCGGATAGGAGTGTGTCTCGAGGGAGTAGCGGTACACTCCACCACGTTCGCGCAGAACGTCCACCAGAACCGCGTCCGCTTCCTTCACGAACATTCCGCCCACGAGCGGCACGTCCTCACGGAAGCGCCCCGCATCATCGACCGGTCGGTACATCGGCAGCCCGTGCCGCTGACCGGCCGCGTAGTCGTCCGCGCCGAACGCCGGCGCCATGTGCACGATACCGGTCCCATCCTCCGCCGTGACGAACTCCTCGAGCACCACACGGAACGCATTGCCCGCGTCCGGCCCCGCTTCGATGATGTCGAACGGACGCCGATACCGTACACCCTCCAGCTCGCGCGCACTGAAGCGCCGCACCACGCCCACATCCTCTCCGAACAATGCCGGCACACGCCCCGCCGCCAGGATGTACGTCCCCACTCCCACTCCCTCTCCCACACCCTCACCCTGTAACTCACCCACTCCCGATCCCTCAACCTCGACGTACTCAATGTCAGG
>DATABQ010000463.1:0-13467 GCA_036259495.1 Longimicrobiales bacterium
CCGCTCCTGCAGCGCCGCATCCTCGCGACGTACACCCATGGAGATGTCGTAGACGAAGGGTAGGAACGGCAGGTCGATCTGCGGCTGCACGGGCGTGATGCGGAGCGCCACATCCTGCTGCTGCGCCGTATAGCCGGCGAGCGGGCCCCACACGATCGCGACGTCGACGTCGCCGTTGGCGACCGCTTCGACTACCGGCGCCTGCGGCATTTCAGCCCCGTAGTCACCCAGCACGCGGTACGGCACCAGCGTGCCGATGATGCCGCGCGTCGTGAGTGCGTGAACCGGCGGCGTGCTCAGGTAGTCCTCGCCGACCACCTGCACGCCGATACGCAGTGTGCGCAGCCGCGGATCGTCGAGCGACTCGATGCGCGGACCATCGTCGCGCGTGACGAACACGTACGTGGAGCGGTAGTACGGCCGCGTCGCGAGCACCAGCTCGTACGAGTACGGCACGCCCACGACAACGTCGCACTTGCCGGCACGCAGCGTGTTGCGCACGAAACCGCGTCGCTGCGGCCACCACGTGTACTCCAGGCGCGCATCCATGTCCTCGGCGATCAGCTCCGCCAGCTCGTTCTCGAAGCCGTCGCCCGCACGATTCGAGAACGGCAGGTTGTTCGGATCGGCGCACACGCGCAGCACCGGACCCGCGGGCGCAGCCGCACATCCGGCGAGCAGCGCGAGCAGAGTCGCGCGCAGGCCCCATCGGGCAAGAGTGTTCACCGGATGCGTCGCGGGGAATCCGCACCGAGCGAGCGAGTTCATCGGACGGGCGTGCGGCGCCCCGCCTCGGCGGGAACGCCCGGCCAGTTCACTGTCGCCATGTCCTCGCCCACGAGCGATTCGAGGTACGCGGACAACTGCCAGATCTGCTCGTCCGGAATGCGCCCGCCCCACATCGGCATTCCCTCCGGCCGCCCCTCGTAGATCGACTGGAAGATCTCCGCCGGCGTACCGCCGTACTTCCAGCGGGGATCGTTCAGCGTGGGCCCGATACCGCCGGCGCCTTCGCCGCCGTGGCAGCTCACGCAGTTGTATTGCTCGTAGAGCCGACCGCCGGCCGCTATCGCGTTCTCATCGCCCGCGAAGGGATTCGTGACCGTATCGATGGACTGCCGCGGCGGTCCCGCAGTGATGTAGTCGGGATGAGGCGCGAGCACCGCGCGCGCCGGCGGAGCTGCGGGCGGACTCGCAGACGTACGCTGGCCGCGATCGTCCGAGGCGCCGCCGCACGCCACGAGCAACAACGCGAGCGTCAGAGCGCGAACACCCACACCATGCCTCCCCATGACGTATGCCTGCCGAGGTCCTTCACGATCGCGCTCGGCTGCGGCACGTTGTGCGGCTCCGCGCCGTGTGCGACATCGTTGAACCACACACCGCCGATGCCGGCGTAGATCGCAACGTACTGCCTGCCATCCGGACCCACGTACGTGATCGGGTTCCCGACCACGCCCGAGCCGACCTTGTAGCGCCACAGCAGTCGCCCGTCGCGCGCGCTCACCGCCTTGAACCAGCCATCGAGGGTGCCGTAGAACACGACGTCCCCGCCCGTCGCCAGCCCGCCGCCCCACACGGGGTACGGCTCCTCTATTCCCCACACCTTGCGGCCGGCAACCGCATCCCATGCGATGAACTCGCCCAGATGACCGCCCGGCCCCGGATGCAGCGTGCCGCTCATGCCGTAGTACGGCGTCCCGGCGATGTAGCTGACCTCGAACGTCTCCCAGTCTTCGCACATGTTGTTCGTCGGCACGTAGAACAGCTGCGTGCGCGGCGAGTACGCGGCCGGCTGCTGGTCCTTGCCGCCGTAATGGCTTGGACAGAAGTCGTAGGTCGGCCCCGTACCGCCCGTCTGCTTCTCTGCCACATAATCGATCACGCCGGTCGCGAGATCGAAGCCGGTCGCGACGTTCGTGTGCACGTATGGCTCCGCCACCAGCACTTCGCCCGTGACGCGGTCCATCGTGTAGGCGAAGCCGTTGCGGTCGAAATGCACGAGCAGCTTCCGCACGCTGTCACGGAACGGCAGGTCGACCAGGATGTTCTCGTTCGTGCCGTCGAAGTCCCAGTTGTCGTGCGGCGTCTGCTGATACGCCCAGATCAGACTGCCATCCGTCGACCGGCGCGCCATGATCGACGTCGTCCACTTGTTGTCGCCCGGACGCTGCTCCGGATTGAACGGACTCGGGTTGCCGGTGCCGTAGTAGATGAGGTCCAGCTCCGGATCGTAGGACAGCCACAGCCACACCGTGCCGCCGCCGATCTTCCACTGGTCCGCCGGCCACGTCGTCACGCCCAGATCGCGACCGCGCGCACGCTCATAGAATGGGCGGAACGTCGCAATGTCGATCAGTACATCCGTGTCCGGGCCGGTGCTCCACCCGCGCCAGACTTCCTCGCCCGTCTCGACGTCGAGCGCCGCGATCCAGCCGCGCACGCCGAACTCGCCTCCCGAATTGCCGACGATCGCCTTCCCATCGACGATGATCGGCGCCATCGTCGTCGTCTCCCCCAGGTTGATGTCCCCCGTGCGCACCTTCCACAGCTCACGACCCGTCTCCGCATCCAGCGCGACCGTGTGTGCATCCAGCAGGTTGTAGATGAGCCGTCCATCCGCATACGCGGGACCGCGGTTAACGATGTCACAGCACGCGACGCCGATCGCCGCAGGATTCACATCCGGCGTGTACTTCCATTTCAGCGGGTAGCCTTCCTGCGTCAGATCGAATGCGTATGCGATGTGCGGGAAGGGCGTGACGACGTACATCGTGTTGTCGATCACGAGCGGCTGGCCTTCGTGACCGCGCAGCACGCCCGTCGTGAACGACCAGACCGGTCGCAGCCCGGCGACGTTCGACGTGTCGATTTCCGAGAGTGCGCTGTAGCGCGTGTTCGCGTAGTCCTTGGCCGGCATCGCCCATTGCCCGTCCTCGGGCCAGTCGCCGGCACTTCGGACAGCTGGCGCGTCGCCGGTCGGCACGCTCGGCGCATCGTCCTCCCGCGCACAGCCCGACGACAGCACGAACGCGACGATCGATCCGAGTACCTGAAGGTTTCGCGCGGACCTCATCTTACCGGTCGATGGAAATCTGATGTTTGGTGATGCTGCGGGTGACGAACGAACGGCACGCAAGCAGCGTTCCGGTTCGTACACGATCGGGGAACGCTCGTGCGCCGCCTTTCGGTCACTGCAGCGGCGTGGAACTGGCTGACACGCGCTGCATGATCGCCGACATCGTGTGGTTCGGAGCTGCGGCAGCGATCGTCTGGTTTGCGGGGACGCATCTCGCCCGCTACGCAGATGCCATTTCGGAACGTTCAGGGTTGGGCCAGGCGCTCACCGGTCTCCTGCTGCTGGGCGGGATCACGTCACTGCCCGAGGTCGCGACGAGCGTAACCGCGGGATTACGCGACAATGCACCGCTCGCCGTCAACAACATACTCGGCGGCGTGGCGCTGCAGGTCGTCGTGCTCGCCGTCGCCGATGCCGCGATCGGGCGCAATGCCCTTTCCGCCGTGATCGCGCATCCGAACGTGCTCCTGATCGCGACGTTCGATGTGATGCTGCTCGGGCTTGTCGCCACGGGCATCGCCACCGGCGACACGGCTGTCATTGGTGTGGGGATATGGCCTGCGATCATCGCCGCATTCTATCTGCTGGCCGTGTGGCGCATCCACCGATATTCCGGCCGCGACACGTGGAGGGCTCAGCCGCAGCAGGATCCGGCCGGGGAGTCACGTCCGTCGGTGGAACGCGACGCATCCGATCTCGGCACTACGCAGATCGCACTGCGCACCACCGTCGCCGCAATTGCGGTGCTCGGCGCCGGCTATGTCCTGGCTTCGCGCGGCGAGTCGATTGCGGAAACGTCCGGCCTGGGCGGCAGCTTCGTCGGTGCGGTGCTCGTTGCGATGGCGACGTCGCTGCCCGAGGTGAGCACGGCGATCGAAGCAGTGCGCCTGCGCCGGCCGGTTCTCGCGTTCGCCGACGTCTTCGGTACCAACCTGTTCGACATCGCGCTCATCTTCGTCATCGACATCGCGTACGGCGGTCAGCCCGTGCTGAACGAGGTCGGCACGTTCTCACTCGTCGCTGCGCTGCTGGGCATTATCCTGACGACGGTGTACCTGGCGGGACTCATCGAGCGGCGCGACCGCGTGATCCTGCGGATGGGCGTCGACTCCGTTGCAGTCGTCGTGATCTACTGCGCCGGTCTCGTCCTGCTGTATCACCTGCGACCCTGACAACCGTTTCCCGGGCCGGCATGACCGGACGACCGGGACCGGTTCTCTATTGCATCCGCAGCACGAACAGACCCTCGCTGATGCTGGATACGACGATCAGGCCGCTGTCGAAGAACGGATAGTTGCTCCACGCGCCCTGGAATCCGGGCAGGTTATCGAAGCCCGGCGTCGTGTCGAAGAATCCGATCTCGACCGGCGATTCGCGATCCGAAATATCCAGGACGCGCAGTCCACTCGTGTAGTTGGACTGGTACATCAGGTTCCCGCGGATGTACAGGTTGTGATCCGTGGATCCCTCGACGCCCATGTGTTCGGCTACGAGTTGCGGATCCTCGAGGTCGGCGACGTCCCAGATCAGCGTGCGCGTGCGCAGAACACCAGCGCGGCCCTCGTCCAGTTCATCGTTCATGTAGAGGTAGCGCTGATCGTCCGTCAACCAGGCCTGATGCGAGTATGCGACGTTCGGATAACTCGCCCGTGAGAGCGCGAGAGGACTGGCCTTGTCCGTGACATCCGCGATGCTGAGGGCTGTCTCATTGGCGCCGAAGCAGATCTCACGTCCTGTGTACCTGGTATCCGGCCCGCTGTACGTGACGCACTGTGCGTCATGCGTGTAGCCGGTGCCGGAGCGACCCGTCAGGGCGTCCGCGAAGCAGCCGGCGAAGCGCGGGGATTTCGGCTCGCGAATATCGATCATGTGCAGACCGCCACCACACGTCCGCCCGCCCCAGCTCGCACCCACTGCATACGCGAACCCCGATTCCTTGTTGATCACGATGTTGTGCGCGCTGCTGATTTCGCGGTACTGCGCGTCGGGAGTCAGCTGCAGCGTCGTACCTGCGAACTGGCGCAGACGCGTGAGGTCGACGACCTGCATGCCGTGCGCACCGGCCCCGTCAGCGACCACGAAGGCGTGATTGCTATAGACCTTGATGTCACGCCACGTACTGGACGGTGACTCTGCCGTCTTAGGCAGGTTTGCGACGAGAACGGGGTTCACCGCATCCGAGACATCGACGAAGGCTGTTCCGTCCGTGCGGCCGACGATCGCGTACTCCCGGCCTGTAACGGGGTCCGTCCAGCCCCAGATGTCGTTGAGCCTTGCGGTCTGACCGCCGCCGAGCTCGGTGGGCCGTACGAAGGCGGCGAGGTCGACGCTGTGGCAGGCGAAGTCCCCGGCAGAACCACCGGAGCAGCGGATCTCGCCGGCGGTCACGCCAACTTCCGACGTGGCGCGCGGCCACAGGTTCCAGTGCGTTCCGCCGGCCGCGGGCACCAGCACCCCACGCGCCCGCACCGCCTGTCCCACCTGCCAGGTCGTGGATGTGAATCCCGCGGACTCGCGCAGCTCCACGAGCAGCGCACCGGAGCCGTCATCGATCGTGAGCAGGACGCCGCCCGGCACATCGGTGTCCAGCGCCGCGACCGTTCCCGATACGGCCACCTGTGCTGCGTCGAGAACGCCGTCCGCAGCACTGGCGGCATCGCTCGTGGACACCGAATCCGGCGCGGGCACGCCGACGCCGGCGAGCTCGATGGCCGTCGTCGCCGCGATGAGCACCGGCTGACCGGACTGGATGTCGACGGTTCCGATCAGCCGGACGCTGTCTCCCGCTGAGATCGCGTCCCGGACCTGGATCGCTCGGATCGATCCGGTCGCGTCCATCAGGTGCAGCGTCGAATCGCCGAACACCGAGGACCTCGTGAGCGTCACGCCGGAGACGATGACGCGCTGACCGGCCTGCATCGCGCGCGCGCCGGAGATCGACGTCGGAGTAGCGGAGTAGCCCACACGCACCTCCGCCACGGCGGTGTCGCCGGGCGCCAGAACGATCGGCACGCCGCCGGCACTCAGAACCGCCAGCGAGTCGCTCATCGGGCCGAGGTCCACCTCGAGCCGATACGTCCCGGCGGCGATGCCCGCAATGGCGAATGTTCCGTTCGCCGTGCTCTGCGTGCGCGCCACGGTGTCGCCGGTCGCGTGCACCAGCAGTGACGCATGCGCACCGGCGACAGGGACATCTGCCGTTCCGAACGCACCGTCCTCGTCGCGGTCCAGGTAGGCCGTGCCGGTGACGACCGCCGGCGTGTCGTCGACCGACGTCGGGCCGCCCGTATCGTTGCAGGCGAGCATCGCGGTCAGAACGGCTGTGGCTGCAATCGCGTTGCGCATGTTGTTCACCAGATCGAGCGGAGTCGCGCCCAGGCGATGGAAACCGCCCCGGGCACCGAGGACGAAGCGGACACTGCCTGTAAGATAACGGCGCTCCAGCAGAAAACAGAAACGGCCCCGCGCACGCGGAGCCGTTTCATTATCGGGACACGTCGATCGATCAGAACTGCAGGTATAGCGCGTAGCCGGCGGTACTTTCGTCGCCGAGTCCGGCGTCGAAACGGAACTTCAACATGCTGTAACCGATGATGAATCCCATCGTCGGCGAGCTGATCTCCGCTTCGTCGGTATATGCGTACATGTAGCCACCGGACATGCCGAGCCGGAGCGCGTCGAACGTCTTCTGATACTGAAGCCCTACATGGAGGAACATGCCATCGACTTCGCCCGACTCGGGAAGGCTGCCACCGTTCTCTTCAGCGTAGTCCTCCACGAAGAATTCGGAGTACGTGCCCTTGAGCTGGCCGAGATCCATGATCATTGGTCCGAAATTAAAGCCCATGCCCATGCCCGAGAGCTCGGCGAACTTGTAGAGACTGCTTGAGGGATCGCCGCCGGTAAAGTAGTAGCCACCGAAAGCGCCGCCCGAGCGGGCCGCCATCCCTGCGACCTCGACAGCCGCCGCCGTCATCTCCTCCTGCTGCTCCTGCTGGCGACGGGCCTCTTCCTGGGCCTGCTCCACCGCGCGGCGGGCCTCCTCCTGTCGCGCTGCAGCCTGCTCCGCAGCCTGCTCCGCGGCCGCTGCCTGCTCCGGCGTCACCGGCTGCGCCTCAGCTGAACCGCCGGGCTGCGAGCCTGCCGTCGAGCCTGCCGGCGCCTGCGTCTGCGCACCCTGCGCCTCCGCGGCCGCGCGTGTCTCGGCCGCCTGACGCAGCTTCGCCTCAGCCTCGGCACGCTCCTTCGACTCGCGTTCCGCGCGCGCCTGCTCCGCTGCGGCCTGCTCGGCCGCCCGACGCTGCTGTGCGAGCTCCTGCTCCAGGTTGTAGTCGCGCAGCGGCTCCGACATTGCCTGAGCTGAAAGCGTGACGGTGTTCAGGAACTGTGCGACCGCCGCGGGCTTCGTCGGATCCGCGAAGGGCGAGACCGGACCGAGGTTCGTGAAGTTGACCCCGCCGTTCTCGCAGTCGGCAGGCAGCGACGATGCAGGCCTCGCCTCCCGCTGCATCGAGCCGACCTCTCCGCCCGGCGACGTGGCCCTCGCATCCACCAGCGCAGACCTGACGGTCGGCCGGCCGGCCGCCTCATACTTCTCGCCTTCGTACCAGTACGCCCTGGAACTGGTGGCGCCATCCGGTCGCAGGCCGAACTGGATGATGACCGCCCCCGGCGAGATGCCCCGGCACGCGTAGACGTGATACTCGACGGGAACTCGCGCGCTCTCGTAGCCATTCTGACTCGGACCGCCACGGCCGAACTCGACCCACACGGTCCGGCTGGTGTTCGCCCGTGCGATGAAGCCCTGCGCCTCCAACGCGCCGGGGGCCGACAGCGTGGCCAGCGCAACGCACAACAGACCCACAACCTTCGTCATCCCTGCGAAACGCAGGCGCACGGGTACAACATCGGCTCGTACCGATCGCATAGCAGAGGGCATCTTCGTCCTCATTTCGTGGCTTCGTCGCCACTTCCAACAGGTTGCATTGGGATCCCGGCGGCCAGCCATACCAGGAAAAGGAGCGACGAGTCTAACACCCGAACCCCTTCTCGCGCAACAACAACAAAGGTTTCAGTAGACAGTACTTCGTAGCGATATCTGGAGAGCTGGCGCCGCTTCTCGGCCGGGCTCGAAGGTGCTCAACACACCTTGAGCCCGCGGTTCCGGACGCCTCCGGTGCGCCCCCTCCATAGAGACATCGCACATCTTCATCGCAACGAGCTGCACCACCACAAGGCGGAGAACAGCACGCTGCCGGAGCATTCACGAGTAGCGTCGGCCACCGACACGTGGCGATTGACGGATGTAGTTACCTGTGACTACATTGGAATATGCGCGTGGTAGGGATCCGTGAGCTGAAAACGAAGCTGTCCGAATACCTGCGGGAGGTACGGACGGGCGAGGTGTTCCTGGTGACGGACCGTGACCGAGTGGTTGCGGAGCTGCGTCCTCCCGGGAGCACGGTGCCGCCGCCGCCGGATTCGGTCAGTGCGGCGCTCGAGACGCTGGCGGCTGCCGGCGAGGTTCAGTCCGCGCGATCGGCGAAGGGGGAATGGGCGTGGTCGCCGCGCGGCGCCGGACTCCCGCCGGGGACCGCTGAATCGCTGATGGACGAACTGCGCGAGGAGCGCGGCTGATGGCTTCAGCCGGTCCGGAGGTACTCTACGTCGATACATCGGCATTGCTGCGCGGAGTCCTCGAGCATGGACTGAGCCCGGACGTCGAGCGGCGACTCGGCGCGGCGCGCTATCTGATCACGTCGCGTCTGTCGCTGATCGAGAGCGCACGCGCACTGCACCGGCTGCGAGCGCAGGGAACCCCGGAGGCCACGCTCGCCGATATCGCGCGAGAGTTGGATTCGCTGTGGGCGCGCTGCACATTCTGGGAGCTGACACGTGACGTCTGCGAGCTGGCGGCGCAAACCGCACCGCTGCATCCGCTCCGCACCCTCGATGCGCTGCACCTCGCCACGTGGCTCATCGCACGTCGTCGCCTGGGCGATGTGGCGCTGCTCACGACGGATCAGAGGCTCGAGCAGGCCTCGCGTATCGCGTGAGCGGCGAGCCCCTGCGGGCCGGTGTTTTGCTGGGCATACGTGACGCCCCTTTCCGCTACATTCCATGTAGTGACACGAAGCACCTTTTGCGCAAAGTCGGATGACACCTTCGGACCTGTTCGTAATTGAAGACTACCGGCAGGTATACGAGGCTGTCGCCCTCCCCGTCCTGATCATCGATCACGAGTCGTGGCTCATCCTCGCCGTCAACGAGGCCGCGGTGAACCAGTACGGCTACTCGCGCGATGAGTTCGTCGGCCTTCCGGTGCTGGAGGTCCGTCCGCCTGAGGGCCGCGAGGAGGCGCGCAAGGTCATGTCGAGCCTGCCGCACGGCTTCTGGAGGACGACCGCAGTCCGGCACTGCCGGAAGGATGGGTCGATCTTCAGCGCGGACGTATGGTCGCGCGATACGATCGTCGATGGGCGACCGGTGCGCATCGCTACGATCCACGAGGTGACGGAGCGTCTCCAGATCCAGCAGGAGCTTCAGCAGGCCCAGAAGATGGAGGTGGTGGGCCGGCTCGCGGGCGGCATCGCCCATGACTTCAACAACGCACTCACCGCAATTATCGGTGAATCGCACCTCCTGCTGGAGCAGTTCCAGGACAATCCCGAGGTCAGCGCAAACATCGAGACGATCCTGCACTCCGCGGAACGGGCTGCACTCCTCACCCGCCACATGCTGGCGTTCGGACGACGGCAGGTCCTGCGCATCGAGACCCGCCCCCTGGCCGAAGTAGCGGAACGCAGCGCGGCCCTGCTCCAGCGCGTCCTCGGAGGCCGCATCGAAGTGCGGACTGCGTTTCATCCCGAGACCTGGCCGGTGCAGGTCGATGCGATCCAGCTCGAGCAGGTGATCACCAACATGGCGGTGAACGCACGGGACGCGATGCCCGACGGTGGCACTCTCGTCCTGGCCACGGAGAACGTCAGACTGTCCGCCGCGGACGCAGCGAACGATGCTGCGGCGCCCACTGGCGACTACGCGCGCCTGAGCATCAGCGACACCGGTGCAGGAATGGACGAGATCACGCGCGCGCGGGTCTTCGAGCCCTTCTTCACGACGAAACCGCCGCCGGAGGGAACGGGGCTCGGCCTCTCCATGGCGTACGGTATCATCCGCCAGATCGGTGGCTTCATCACGGTCGAGTCGACGCCAGGCTATGGGACGACCTTCCGGATACTTCTGCCCCGTGCCGACGGAGCCGCCATGGATGCAACCGCGAGCACCGGGAATGCGGAGCCGGGAGCCCGTACGATCCTGGTGGTGGACGGCGACGACGTCGTGCGACGTTCGACCTGTCGCGTCCTGGAGAAACTCGGGTACGCGGTGATCCCGGCTGCCTCCGCCGAGGACGCGCTGGCGACGCTGGCTCAGACCGGCGCGAAGCCGGACCTGCTGGTGGCGGCGCTCAGCCTTTCAGGCTTCGGCGGAGCCGAACTGGCGACCCGCCTCCAGTCGTCGAACCCCGACCTCGGCGTGCTCTTCCTTTCAGGCTACGCGCTGGAGGGTCATGCCAATCTGAAGGCCGTCACGGGCGGGCGACAGATACTCCAGAAGCCCTTCTCCGTGGATTCACTGGGCGAGGCCGTGCGGCAAATGCTGCCTGAATCCTGAGGCTATCGGATGGAGCTTATCGGCACGATAAGTGGCCCCAGGATTGCCCCCGGAAACTCTACGGACCGCCCGCGGCTGGGCCCATCAGCCGATGGTCAGCTGATGGTCAGCTTGACGCGGCTCGCCTGCACGGTGAGATGGAACGTCGCGTTCTCGATGCGAATGACCGCACCCGCTTCGTCCGTCGCCGTCAGGGACAGCGTGCCCTCGATGCGCTCGGTGTCAGCCATGTCACCCGCGTCCAGATCAGGCAGTGGGTGACTCTGGTAGCTCGTGACCTCGATCTCACCGGTCACGGTCCAGGCATCGGACCGGGTTGCGCCCAGGACGTTCTCATCGGTGCCCGGGTTTGCCCAGATCATCACCGCGCCTCCGGTGATCTCAGTGCGGCCTTCGTTGCAGAGCGGGCGCGCCGTGCGCACCTCGATGGCCGCCGGCCGGTCGCGTTGGATCGG
Organism: Longimicrobiales bacterium; assembly: GCA_036259495.1. Classification (GTDB taxonomy): domain Bacteria; phylum Gemmatimonadota; class Gemmatimonadetes; order Longimicrobiales; family RSA9; genus SH-MAG3. Next base: position 11,209 of record DATABQ010000463.1, read on the forward strand.
GACGAACGTCATGCCGAGTACCATCGTGCTCAACTCGCACAGGCGAACGCGCCTTTCGGTCTGGCCGGGCTCGGGGTCAGAGAGGCCGGACGTGCGCTGTGTCGCCGTCTCCCCGGGCAGCGTGACCGTTCCGCTCCACGAGCCGCTCGCGTCCCACCAGGTCACCTCGGCGCAGCCGCCCGCGAGCAGCAACCCCATCGAGAGCAATAGCGCTCCTGTCCGGCGTCCGGCGTTTGCTGTCGCGTGAATCATGCTTCGCCTGTCCGTTCGGGTCGTCACTTCACCGGTATGCCCACCCGTGCAGATTTCGGGCTCGCGCCTCCTCACTGGTGTTTGGGTGTCCCGGCCACGCGGCCTGTGCGTAGGGGGCAGTGATCGCCACGAGGCGTGGTCTCCAGCCCCGGCCACAGCGGGAAATCCGACATTACTCCATCGCGCCACCCCTGCCGCCACCCAGCTCCGCCAGCTCGCGCTCCAGTCGCTCGAGCTCGTCGCGATTCTGCTCGACGAACTCCAGATTCGCCGGATCTACCTGCTGGTTCGCGGTGACCTGCGCGCGATCGGCGCCGCTCTGTATGGCCTCATCGACCGCTTTTGCATGGTACAGCGTGATCAGGATGGCGGCGTAGTCACGCATGTCGAGTCCTGCCTCGCCCACGGCGTCCCGCCACTCGGGGATGCCGTCGAAGTGCGCTTCCATCTCGTCGATGTCGCTCACCTGCCCGAGCATCTCCAGCTCATCGACCAGCTCCGGGTTCTTGCCGATGGCCCTGTACACGTGCGCCTGCGCTTCGTACCAGCGCCGCACTGCGGGCATCGTCAGCCGATAGTCGCCGATCTCATCGATGGCCGCCGCGGATGCCGCTGCGGCCGACTGGCCTGTAGGCTGTGTGGCCGGAGGCGGTGTTGTCGTGTCGGTGTCACCCGCATCGCCACCGCTGCACGCGGCAATGATCGCTGCGATCGCGAGTGGTGACAGGATCCTGGTGATCGACGCGTATTTCATGAGCGTTCCCTTCACGTGCGAGTTCATTTCGGCGCATGCCTCACGATCATGTGACCTCGTTCTTCCAGCGAAAACCCGAGCTCCGTTCCATGGTCGTGATCGAAGCGCCGGCTCCACGTCCCGGGCTCCGTGCGTTCGAGCGTCATGCGGAACGGCCCGCCCAGCTCGTCATCCTCGACCGGAACGCCACGCAATACCGTGCGGTCATCGCCATGTGACTGCGACCAGTGCCACGCCCACGCGGTGTTCTCCGTGTCGAACGGCGCCACTGCCGGATTCGCAGGCTCGTTCCGGGTTACTTCGATGGGGGTGCCCGGCGAGAACGTGACACTGAAGTCGACAACGGTGTCGCCGGCCTGCATCACATCCCGCCCGTCGCAATCCGTGCCCGGTTTCTGGATGGTGTTCAGATCCCATTCGATGGCATGCACGGTGAACGTGGACCCGCGCGTACCGCTCGGCGAAACGCGCACACTCGTGAGCGCATCAAACCAGGCAGTTCGTTCATCCGTACCGTCCTTCCCCCATACCGCTTCCTTCGGATTGCCGGTGGCCGAGAAGCGGACGTACTCGAGCGGAGCCGTTCCGAAGGCGGCCCCTTCACGCGCGAAGATGTTCACCTGGACGGGCAGGTCGGCCGCCACTTCGTAGAACATCCGCGTCGACGCGGGTGCACGGTTGTCGAAGGAGGAACGGAACTCCACCTCGAAGCTGAGACAGCGTTCGATCTCCTCCTGCACCTGCTCGCCCCTGCCATTCGTCGGCACACCGAGCAGCTCGGCGCCTCGCAGTAGCGCGAACATGATTTGAATGGCGGTGAAGTCGTGTTCCTCGCGACAGAGGCGGATGGCGCGGTCCATCCCCTGCTCGAACTGGTTCTGAAGTATCCGCTCGTACGACGTCTGTGCCTGTGCGCGCCGTGTCTCGAGCTCGGGCGACGACGTCCGCCCCTGATCATCGACCAGTGACAACTGAATCTGCCGCTCCCACTGCGCCCATCGCATTCCGCAGCACTCAGCGAGACGGTGGTCGGATTCGGCGCGCTCCATGAGCGGGCGCAGGATCGCATCGTAGTATTCCACCACGCTCTGCTGATACAGCTCGACCGTCTGATCACTCAGCCGATCGAGACCTGCACTGCGATCCGCGTCGATCGCTTCAGCAATGCGCGCGCTGAGTCGCGCTTCGTACGATGCGGCGTGCTGCAGTGCGACCCGGCCCGGATCGCCTGGCTGTGCGCGCGCGAAGCCGTA
>DATABQ010000464.1:0-6009 GCA_036259495.1 Longimicrobiales bacterium
GTTGTTGAACAACAACAGCAATGACGAACGAAGCTGTCCTGGGCGGTTGCGGTATTCCGCGAGGGCCTCTGTGTGCTCTGTGTGCTCTGTGGTGAAACAAGTTCGTTGACCAGCGCAATTCAGCAGGAGAGCGCGGGAACCGCTCTCGTTCTCCGTGAGCTCCGCCTCCGGAACTTCCGGAACTTCGCAGCGCTCGATCTGCAGGTACCGGAGGCGGGCGCGGCCATCATCGGCGACAACGGATCCGGCAAGACGAACCTGCTGGAAGCGATCCACTACCTCGAGATCTTTCGCTCGTTTCGCGGTGCAGCGGATGAGCAGCTGGTCCGCTTCGGAGCGGAAGCGTTTCACGTGCGTGGCGTGTTCGAGGATCGGGCGACGAGGCGAAGCCTGGAGATCACTGCGGCGTACGAGCCGCGGACGCGGCGCAAGCGCGTGACAGTTGACGGCGTCGAAGCGGAACGGCTGGGGGATGCGATCGGGCGGCTCGGTACGGTCATCTTCTCGCCATCGGATGTCGATATCGTCGCGGGCGCGCCGGGCGAGCGACGCCGATTCCTGGACATTGTGCTGTCGCTCAACGTGCGCGGCTATCTGGATGCGCTTCAGCGATATCGGCAGGTGCTGCGGCAGCGGAACGCGATGCTTCGGGATGGGCGGACCGGCGAAGCGCTCACGGCGTGGGATGCAGGTCTGATCGAAAGCGGATCGACCGTGATCGCGGCACGTGCAGCATGGGTGCGCAGCCATGCGGAGCGATTCGCCCGGATCTATGACGCGATCGGTGCCGCCGGCCCCGCGCACCTCGCCTATGACAGCGATGTGAACAGGGAGGACGGTGAGTCCCATGACGCCGTGGCCGCGTCGTTCGACGCGCGACTTCAGCGGGTCGCGCAGCGCGAGCGTGAGCGCGGCGTTACACTCGCCGGCCCGCATCGCGATGATCTGGCGCTGCTGATGCGATCCGGTGACAGCGATGTGGACGTTCGCCAATACGGTTCGGGCGGGCAGGTGCGCACGGGCGCGATCGCGCTGCGCATGGTCGAAGCGGAGACGGTGCGCGAATCACGCGGTTTCCAACCGCTGCTCCTGCTCGACGACGTTTTCGCGGAGCTCGACGTCGGACGCTCCCGGCGTATCCTGGAGCTGTTCCGCGGCGATCGTCATGGCCAGGTCATACTGACGGCGCCGAAGGAGTCGGACGTACTGGTGGACGAAGCAGGCGATGATGCGCTCGTCGCGCCCCTCGCGCACTGGCGCATCGCAGCAGCAGAGGTGTTCACATGAGCGGACCGAAAAAGCCGACGAAGCTCGGCGATGCACTCCAGACCTACCTCCGCGACAGCGGCCTGAATGAACGCGTCGATGAGGCCGGCATCGTACCCGAATGGGCGGAGCGCGTCGGCGATGCTATTGCCGCGGTCACCACGCCGCTCAGGACCTCGCGCGGCACACTGCTCGTCGCGGTGCGCACCAGCGCCTGGCTGATGGAGCTGCGCCTGATGGAGCGCGAGATCCTGCGCCGTCTGAACGAGGGCCGCGAACGCGGCAGGATCGAGCGGATCCGCTTCCTGATGGCGGGCGAGGAGGACCCGGGCGAAGACGCTCCGGGGTCCGGCGGGGCGCGTCCGCAACGTCGCGGACGCCGGCATCGGCCAGGCTGATTTTCGGGCCGGATCCGGCGTAACCAAACCCGGAATTCGGGGTATTAACGAGGTCTCATTCCGGGCCGGCGCCGGCACCCTGTCGGCGGCCCGTCCGGAGCGCGGAGTCGAACCGCAGGGCGACCAGCACGAACGGGAGCACAATGGCGAAGAACGAGTCGAAGAAGAACGAGTACTCTGCCGGTCAGATCCAGGTCCTGAAGGGGCTGGAGGCCGTACGCAAGCGGCCCGGCATGTACATCGGCTCGACGAGCGCACGCGGCCTGCACCACCTCGTCTACGAGGTCGTCGACAACTCCGTCGACGAAGCGATGGCGGGACACTGCTCGCACATTGAAGTCACCATCCATGCGGACGACTCGGTCACGGTAGTCGATGACGGTCGCGGCATTCCGGTCGATATGCACCCGACCGAGAACAAGCCCGCGCTCGAGGTCGCTCTCACAATGCTCCACGCGGGCGGCAAGTTCGACAAGGACAGCTACAAGGTGTCCGGCGGCCTGCACGGCGTCGGCGTCAGCGTCGTGAACGCACTGTCGGAGTGGCTCCATGTAGAGGTGCGGCGCCAGGGGAAGATTTACCGGCAGAGCTACGAGCGCGGCGACAGGAAGACTGAGCTCGAGGTCGCCGGGAAGACGAAGGAGACCGGCACAACCGTTTCCTTCAAGCCTGATCCCCAGATCTTCACCGAGCTGCGCTACAGCTTCGACACGCTCGCGAACCGGCTTCGTGAGCTCGCGTTCCTGAATGCCGGCCTGAAGATCACGCTCACGGACGAGCGGTCCGACACGCCGCGCACCGAGGTGTATCACTACAAGGGCGGCATCGCGGAATTCGTCGAGTACCTGCGCGGCACGCGCAAGCCGATGCACCCGAAGGTCGTCTTCATCGAGGCGGAGCGCGAAGAGGCCGACATTCAGCTCGCGTTCCAATACGATGATGGGTACAACGAGAACACGTTCACGTTCGTCAACAACATCAACACGCACGAGGGCGGTACGCACCTGACCGGTTTCAAGGCCGCGCTCACGCGTACGCTCAACGACTACGCCCGCCGCACAAACGTCTTCAAGAAGGACCTCGATTCGCTGTCGGGCGAAGACATCCGCGAAGGCCTCACGTGCGTGCTGTCGGTGAAGGTGAAGGAGCCACAGTTCGAGGGGCAGACCAAGACGAAGCTCGGCAACTCCGAAGTCCGCGGCGCCGTCGAGTCTGTCGTCAACGACAAGCTGTCGACTTTCCTCGAGGAGAACCCATCGGTAGCGAAGTCCATCATCGAGAAGTCGCTACAGGCGGCGCGCGCCCGGCTGGCAGCACGCAAGGCACGCGAGCTGGTCCGCCGCAAGAACGCGCTCGAGGGCATGGTGCTGCCCGGAAAGCTCGCCGACTGCTCCATCACCGATCCCGCCATGTGCGAGATCTACCTCGTCGAGGGTGACTCCGCAGGCGGCAGCGCGAAGCAGGGCCGGGACCGCAACTACCAGGCGATCCTGCCGCTCCGCGGCAAGATCCTGAACGTCGAGCGCGCACGGCTGGACAAGATCCTCTCCAACGAAGAGATCCGGACGATCATCGCCGCGCTCGGCACCGGCATTGGCGAGGATGAGTTCAGCACGAAGAACGCGCGCTATGGCAAGGTCATCATCATGACCGACGCCGACGTCGACGGCGCGCACATCCGCACGCTGCTCCTCACGTTCTTCTATCGCCACATGCGTGAGCTGATCGAGGAGGGCATGGTCTACATCGCGCAGCCGCCGCTCTATCGCGTCGCACGCGGCAAGGAAGAGCACTACGCGTATACGGAAGAGGAGCGGGATGCGCTGATGGTCCGCATGAACGGCGGCGACGGCAAGCGCAACGTCAACATCCAGCGCTACAAGGGTCTCGGCGAGATGAACCCCGAACAGCTCTGGAAGACGACGATGGATCCCGAGACGCGCACCATCCTGCAGGTCACTGTCGATGACGCAGTCGATGCGGACTCCGTGTTCACGACGCTCATGGGCGACGAGGTCGAGCCGCGGCGCCAGTTCATCGAGCAGAACGCCGAGTACGTGAAGAACCTGGACGTCTAGCGATCAGCGCGCCAGCCTGTCGATCAGCCGGTTGACAGCGGCCTCGCCGGGCAGTGAATCCGCGATGGCGGCGATCTCCTCCGCCTCGCGCCACGCTGCTTCGAGGGTCGCGAGCTCGCCTTCCATTGCACGGCGCTCCGATTCCTCGTTCAGCGCCATCTCGAGCACCAGCGCGTCCGTCGGACCGATCACGTGCGGCTTGTGGCCCGCTCTGCTGCCGAACGCGGTGCCGTTCGATGCCGCCTGGCGCAGCACCTCCTCGGCCGAGCCTACCTTCGACAGAACCTGATTCGCGTCCCGCAGCTTCTCCTCCGTCGCGCCCTTCCGGTTCACGAACACCATCGCGCGCGACAGGAATGCGTGAGCGTCGTGCCCGGTCAGGACCAGCGTGTCGTGCGAGTGCCGCCGCACCTTTCCATCCCATGCACCGGGCTTCTCCTGGTGCGCATCACGGACGTGTACTTCGAGATCGCGATCGAGGGTCTGAGTGGAGAGGTTCACGCCGTCCAGATGCCAGCGCCGGATCACGGTTCCTTTGCCCGAGTCGCCGGCCGGAGGCAGGCGATGGATGACCTTCTGCTTCCTGCGGTTGTCGAGCCAGTTGCCGGCCATCCAGATGCCGAAGAAGCCGCTGCTCAGCGCCAGGACGCCACCGTACAGTGCAGCAATCGCGGCGGCACTCGCACCCGTCGCGATGAAGTAGCGCTTGCGGCGCTGGATCAGCTGTCTGCCGTAACGCCACGCAGCGAGCTCGCCGGGCACGGCGCTTCCCACACGGATCAGGTGCGTGCCGTCCGGAAGCTGCGCGATCCCGACATTCTCCGACTGCACTCGCAGACGCGCGTCGACGAACAGCTTCTCCGCGGCCTCGACGGGCTCCCACCGCTCCTCGATCGGCGACAGGTTCCAGCGCGCGCAGACAGGGCATATGGCCCACAGGCGTCCCTTCGTGGCATCGAATGCGACTCGACGGCCCACCGGAAAGTCCTCGAGGGCATCGTTCGACCCGAACTCAGCAGAGCAGAAGATGCAGTTGCGGTACATGCCGAAAGATAGCGACTGGCGCGCGGAAACGCCGCCGGCCAGGAGTGTCGATCCCTCCGTGCCGGGGGAAAAGCAGCGTGAGCGGGTATCTGGATCAGCCGGCGGATAGCGGTTATGCATTACGGGCCGCCATCTGTTTCCGGCGCGACCGATGCGACCGTGGGAATGCGCCAGCCACCATTCGCCAGCATACTGATCCGGCATGTACAGTCACTGCATTTCGTGCTCGCGCGAACTCGGGAGCAACGAGCACATCGAGACGTTTCCCGTCGGCCGGCGTGTGGCGTTCGACCCGGAGCGCGGCCGTCTCTGGGTGATCTGCGGCCGGTGCGCGCGCTGGAACCTGGCCCCGATCGAGGAACGGTGGGAGCCGGTGGAGGAAGCGGAGAAGCTGTTTCGCGACACACGTCAGCGCGTGCAGCGAGAGAACATCGGGCTCGCACGACTGCCCGACGGTACGCGGCTAGTTCGCATCGGTGCGGCGCGCGATGGAGAGCTGGCCGCATGGCGTTACGGGCGGCAGCTGCAGCAGCGGCGACTCCAGTGGTTCGGCCTCATGGGAGCGGCTGCGGTGACCGGTGGTGTCATCGTCGCGGGCGCGCCGATGATATCGGCGGTCGCTCCGATGTCCGTGATCAGTCTGCTGCTCAATGGTGGGAATCTCGTGCACCAGGCGACGTACTCGCGCCGTGTAGTCGCGCGGATCGATGCATCTGAATCGCCCACAGGCAGGGCAGTGCCGCTCCGGCGCGCGCATTTGTTCCGTTCGCATCTCGAGCCGCAGGGGAACGGTGTCGCGCTGCGGATAGACGGGTCGGCGTTCGGACCTGCGCATCCGCTCCGGGATGGCATCACGCTCCAGGGGCATGCCGCACGGCGTGCGCTGTCGCGCGTGCTGGTGGATTACAACCAGAGGGGCGGCAGCTCGGGCGAGGTCGGGAGTGCTCTGGCGGCGATCGCGGATGCAGGCAGCACGGAGTCGTTCCTCACCCATGCCACGGCCGAGCGGCCGGTGCTATCCCGGGCGCGTGCACAGACGGGTCAGAGCTACAGCTTCCGTCAGATCCTCGGCACGTTCCGCAACGAAAAGCTGCCGGTGCATCGCATGCGATCGGCGTTCGATGATGGTCTTCCGCGCATGAATCGTGTAACGGCTCTGGCAGTGGAGATCGCGCTGAACGAAGGGACGGAGCGGGCGGCGCTCGAGGGCGAGCTGATCGAGC
>DATABQ010000465.1:0-8423 GCA_036259495.1 Longimicrobiales bacterium
TGTGACATACCGACACGATGAGAGTCCGGTTGAGGATCAGCTGCGTGCTCTGGCGCCGACACCGCCGGTGGATGAGGTCGACTGGATCGCGCTGCATACGCGCATCACCGCGGATGCGGCTCCGCTGCTGCGCCGCAGGCCTGCGACGTGGTGGCATGTGCTCGGCAGCCGGTCCGCGGACATGCGCCGCACGGCCGCTGCTGCCGTGATCGCAGTGATAGTCGCTGCGGGCCTGCTGATGCCCGACCGTCCCGCACCAGTAGCGCTCGAGCCGGAGCTCCACACGATCGAGGAAGAGCTCGCAGCCAGCGTCCCCTACGCGTCCGTGCCGCTCCTCGCGAGCGGAGCAGAAGACAGCGATGTGATCGACGCACTGCTGCTGTACGATGCGGAGGCCCGATGAAGTACGCGCTCGGTCCGCGCACGCAGGCACTGCTGATCCTCGCGCTCGTTGCGACGCTCGGTGCCCTGGTCGGTATCCTGGGCGATCGCTACATCGCGCAGCGCCGTGCCGCCGACACTCCGCCGGCTGTGGAACGCACCGGCCCGCTGCGCATCGGCCCCGCACCCGGCATGCGTTATGGTGCAGCGCTCGCTGTCCGCCTCGACCTGTCGGCAGAACAGCGCGAACAGATCGAGCGTATCCTCGAGGAGGACCGCGTGCGCGCCAGAGAGCTCGCCGCGCAGTTCCAGCCGCAGTTCCGCATGCTCGCCGAGCAGACGCGCGAGCGCGTGGAGGCCGTGCTCACGCCCGCGCAGATCGAGCAGCTCCGGACCATCCGCGAGGATCGCATGCGCCGGCGCGGTGAAATGCGGAGTCGCGGGATGGGCGATACACCCCCGCCCCGCCGAAGGCGACCGGCCCGGCCCGACACCCAGCCGCCGACGGATTCGATGCCTCAGCCTTGACGAACCATGCCGCGCAGGCGGACCTTGTGCGGCATGGCCGTTGACTCCACCGACATCGCAATCTGTCTCGACGACGGGATCCCGCACGAAGACGGCCGCAGTGCACCGATGGCCGTGCCGATCGTGCAGACATCGCTTTTCGCATTTCCCGACCTGGAGTCGCTGATCGACGGGCTGGCCACCGAGCGCGAGACGTTCGTGTATACGCGCGGCCGCAACCCGACCGTCGATGTGCTCGAGCAGAAGCTCGCACGTCTCGAGCGCGGCGCTGCCTGCAAGTGCTTCGCATCGGGCATGGCCGCGGTGAGCGCCGTGATGATGGGACTGCTCCGGGCCGGCGATCACGTACTGTTCGTCAATCACACCTACGGCCCGACGCTTCAGCTCGCAACGCACCTGCGGCGCTTCGGCATCGAGCACGACCTGCTGCTCGATGTCGATGCGGACAGCGTGCGCGCCGCGCTCCGGCCGAACACCCGCCTGGTCTGGCTGGAGAGCCCCGGCACGATGCTGTGCCGCACGCTCGACATCGAGGCGGTCGCGGGCATCGCGCGCGAGCACGGCGCACTCTCCTGCATCGACAACAGCTGGGCGACGCCGCTCTTTCAGAAGCCGATCACTCTCGGCGTCGACGTCGTCGTGCACTCCGCCTCGAAGTACATCGGCGGGCACAGCGATGTCATGGCCGGTGCCGTCATCGCACGCGACGACCTGATGCAGCAGATCTTCGAGCGCGCATTCATGCTGAACGGCGGCATTCTCGCGCCGTTCGACGCATGGCTGCTGCTGCGCGGACTGCGCACGCTGCCCGCACGCATGCGACAGCATCACGAAGACGGGCTGCGCGTCGCCGGATTCCTCCGGACGCACGAGGCGGTGCGGCGCGTTTTCCATCCGGCGTTTCCCGCACGCCCCCCGGATCACAGCCCGGCGCTGACCGGCTATTCCGGACTCTTCAGCTTCGAGCTCGACACGGATCACTACAACGATGTGCGCCGATTCATCGACGCGCTTCGCAGGTTCAGGATCGGCGTGAGCTGGGGCGGCGTCGAGAGCCTGATCATCACGCCGAACCGCGGCACGAACGAGACGCAGCTCGATGAACAGCGCATCCCGCGCGGGCTCGTGCGCGTGTCGATCGGACTGGAAGGTGCGGACGTGCTGATCGACGACCTCGAGAACACGCTGCGCAACTGGAGAGCCACGTCCGCATGAGACGCGTCGGCGATCCTTCCCCGCTCACTCTCTTCGAGGCGCTCCTGCCGCTGCTCGCGCTGATCACGCTGCTGATCGCGGGCGCGCTCACGGTCGGCCTCACCGGCGAGCTGCTCGTTGCCGTCATTCTCCTCGCTGCCGCCACGGCCGGCCTGATTGCAGCGCGCCACGGCGTCACCTGGGATGACATCCAGCGATCGACGGGCGACAAGATCGCTGCGGTCCTGCCCGCGCTGCTGATCCTCCTGTCGATCGGCATGCTGATCGCCACATGGGTTCTCTCCGGCACGATCCCGTGGCTCGTCTACTGGGGCGTCCGCCTGGTCCGCCCCGAGCTCCTCATCATCACGGCATTCCTCGCCACTGCCGTGATGTCGCTCTGCACCGGCACCTCGTGGGGATCGGCAGGCACGATCGGAGTCGCGCTCATGGGCATGGCGGCCGCGCTCGATGCACCATTGGCCGCTACCGCCGGCGCAGTGGTATCCGGCGCGTACTTCGGCGACAAGCTGTCGCCACTGTCCGACTCCACGAACATCTGCGCGATCGGCGCCGACGCGCCGTTGTATTCGCACATCAGGCACATGCTCTACACGGCGCTGCCTTCGTTCGTCGTCGCTCTCGTCGTGTATGGCGTGGCCGCACGCATGTCACCGCTCACGGGCGACGGGCTGCCGGACACGGCGCGCGTACTGCTCGCCGATCTCGATGCAGTGTTCGACCTGCACTGGATCGTGCTGCTTCCGCCTGCGGTCGTCATCTGGAGCATCATGCGGAGCACGCCGGCCGCGCTCGCGATCGCGCTGTCCTCGCTCGTTGCAGCCGCGATCGGGATCTTCGTGCAGGGATTCGGCGTTCAGGAGGCCGTGAGCGCGGCGGTGGCAGGATTCCGCGTCGAAATGGTGGGCGTCGTCGGCGCCGATGCCAATGCACTCAGCCCCGCATTCGCGACACTCGTGCAGCGCGGCGGACTCTACAGCATGGCGACGACGCTGATCGTCGTCATCTCGGCGTTCCTGCTCGCCGGCGCGATGGACGCCGCAGGTGCGCTCGACCTGCTGATCCGCCGCATGCTCGACGCCGTGCGATCCGTGTTCGGACTGATCGCCGCGACCATGGCCGCAGGTGCGACGATGATCGGACTCACCAGCCACGGCGGTGTCACCGCACTCGTCATCGGCGGGCTGTTCCAGCAGGCGTATCGCGAGCGAGACCTCGATACGGTGAACCTGTCGCGGTCGCTCGAGGACTCCGTCACCATTACGGAACCGCTGATGCCATGGACCGTGTCCGCCGTGTTCATGGCGACGACCCTCGGCGTGCCTACCATCCAGTACGCGCCGTGGGCCGTGTTCTGCTACGGCGGTCCGTTCTTTTCACTGCTGATCGCCGGGTTGTACAGGTACACCGGGTTCGGCATCCGCGAAGCGGGGGAGGTGCTTGAGCGGGAGACGGCACCGTCACGCTGAAGGGCCGCCGCCGGACCGGACTGCCGACGACGGGCGAGGGCCCGTTGCACCGTGCTCAGTCGCGGACGAACCGCACCGGGTGACGCACGGTCGCGGCGCTGCCGAATACACCGATCGCCGGGCCTGTAAATCCTGCCGCTGCCTCAGACTGCTGGTGGTGGTCGCCGATCACCGGTAGGTAGCGCGAGTACGTGCTGTCGAACGCAGTCAGGATGATGTCACCTGCGGCCTCTGTTCGTTCCGATGGACAGCCCATCTGCACGATAATCTCTGCCGAGTTCGAATTCGTTATGGGCACCCAGTGCACGAATCCCGGCGTGAGGCTCACCCGGCACTCTTCGTCGCCGGAACGGACCCGCAGCTCGAGCATGCGGTCCTCTGCGACGCCGGACCACTGCACCTTCGTCGGCTCGGACTGGGGACCGCCGCTCGTCCACGTATCGATGGCAGCGCCTGCGGCAGGCTGCAGAATCACCGGCTCCGCAGGCACGGTGGTGCGGCCCTCGATACGCCCGCGCCCCGGCAGGTCCGCTACGAGGCCGTAGCTAGCGCCCGGCCGAATGCCGCCGGGGACCATTCCGACGTAGCAGCCCGGAAGCAACCAGCGCGCAGGGCTCGTCTCGTAGGCGGGGTCTGTCAAGCAGGCGTTCGACGCAGCTCCACGCTGCGACGAGAGAGTAATGGTGTCAGCGCCTGCAACGAGCCGCACGTGTGCATCGCCGATCGGGATCCAGTTCAGCTCGGCGGACGGATTAAGCGGATCGTACGTCCCGGGAATGATCGTGAGCAGCACACGCGCGATGCTGTCGCCTGCGGACAGAACCGACATCACCGCCGCCTGATCCTCCGTGAGCGTGATGTCGAGCGGGTCCCGTACCTCGCAGGCCTGGACTGCGACGCTGCAGGCGAGGATGTACGTGAAAACTGATGCACGTCTCAGAACTGCCATTCGACACCGAACGTCGGGAAGAGGGGGAGCTGCGGCCAGTACTCGTAGCTCGACAGGTATGGCTGCGGCTGCGTCAGCATGACATTGCGGTTGTTCAGGACGTTGAGGATCTGAACATATGGCGTGACCACCATGTCACGGCCGAACCAGTGCTTGTCGTAGGTGCGGCGAGCCGCGATGTCGACACGGAAGTATCCGGGCAGCCGCCCGCCGTTGTGCTCACCGACGATGAGCGCGCCCGTGCCCAGCTGCTCGAGCTCGCCCGTCTCGGGATTGAAGCGGTAGGCGGGAGAGCGTCCGATGACGCGTGTGAACGGCTGCCCGGTGCCGAACGTCGCACGCGCAGTGATGAGACCTCGCTCTCCCCATGGCAGCAGCGCAGAGATGTCTGCGGTATGTCGGCGCTCGAAGCGCGGGACATAGGTGTGCTCCGCCGTGCTGCGCTCTGCCCCGAGGTACGCGTACGACCCGGTGAGCTCCAGCTTTCCGATAGAGCGGCGCGCGTACAGCTCCACGCCTCGGGCTGTGCCGCTCCCGATTGCGAACGAGTCACTGACGAGCGGCGGCATGTCGACGGGGTTCGACAGGTCTGCGGGCAGGACGAGCCGATCCATTCGCTTGGCGTACGCATCGAGGCGAATGCTCGTCGCGCCGCGGTCGTAATGGATGCCAGCCACCACATCGCTCCCCCGCGCGAGACCGGCTGCGGCCGGCTGCGTCGTCAGCACATCGTAGGCGATGAGGCTGGAGACCGCCGACTCGTCCGTCCGCATGCTGCGCACAGCCTGCGCATATCGCCCGGCACCCGCTGTGAGCGACCACGAATCGCCCAGCCGCGCACGCGCTCCGACGCGCGGCAGCCATGCCGTACCGAGCTTTCCCGCGTACAGTACGCGCGCTCCCGCACGGAGCTCCAGGCGGTCCGAGACACGCCACTCGTCCTCCGCGTAGGCAGCGATCGTCGTGGCGCGCGCCTCATCGCGGAACGGCGGAAGCATCTCGTCCGCCTCTTCGCCAGCGAGATGGTGATTGAACGTATAGGCGTCGATACGTGCACCTGCGCGCAGAGTCATTACGCGGCCGTACCATGTCAGCTCCGACTCCGCGATGATGTCACGCGCCTGCGTACCCGCCACGAGGGTATGACTGGTGTCGGAGTCGAGTACCACACAGCCATTCTCGTCGCAGAAACTCGACGTGTCCCAGCTCCATATGTCGAAATCGCCCGTGAAATCCGTGAAGGCGACGCGGCTCTCCGACATCACCTGTGCACCGATCGGATGGCGAAATGCGACTGCCGCCATCCGGGCCCCCCAGCCGAGCTCGGCTTCGGCGCCCACTGATTCGCGCATTCGCTCCGGAATGCTCACACCCTCGCGGTTCAGATATCCCGTGACGGTCAGGCGACCGAGCTCGCCGACATCGCGCGTGCCCTTGACGAGCACATCCCAGAAACCGTAGGGCATCGCCTGGTCAATCAGACCGGTTGCGTACATTGCGCGCGTCGCCGCGTCGACGTATGTGCGGCGGCCCGAAACCAGGTAGCTGCCGCGCCCGCCCAGCGGACCGTCCATCGTTACATTGCTGGAGATCAGTCCGACAGCACCGCTCATGCGGGTGCGATCCCGGCCGCCGTCGCGCGTACTCATCCGCACGGCGCTCGAGAGCCGATCTCCCTCACGTGCCGGGAGCGCTCCCGCCCACACGTCCACACCCGCGATCGCATCCGCGTTGACTGCGCTGAAGATCCCGCCGAGATGGTATGGATTGAACAGCGGCACGCCGTCGAGGGTGATCAGGTTCTGGTCGGCCGCGCCGCCGCGGACGTACAGCGCGCTCGAGAAATCCGATATCGCGGATACCGACGGCAGCTGCTGCACCGCCCGCAGCACGTCCGGCTCGGCCAGTCCCGGCAGGTACTTCAGCTGACCGGCTCCCGCGAGCCGCGCCGGTCCCGGGCCGGGTCCGGGCATGGGGCTCACCGTATTCGGCGTGCGCGCGGCCTCCGACTCGACCGGGATCTCACCAAGGGGGACCGGGCTGCGCGGTAGCACGATGTCGAGGCGAATGGAACCCTTGCCGCTGCTGACTACCGTGAGATCCACCGTCGCATAGCCGAGCGCACTGGCAGTCAGGCGCCAGCGGCCTTCCGGAATCCCGGCGATGACGAAGTAGCCTTCCGGCCCCGCCATGGCGGACCGTCCGAGCTCGTCGATCCGGACCACAGCATGGGCGACGGGCTCCCGCGTGCCGTCTGCACGCACCGTTCCCTGCAGCGTGGCACCCTGGTGCACGAGCACTACCATCATCAGCAACTGCAGCACGATGTCAGACCAGTCCTTCCCGGAATATCGGCCGGATTGTCATACGTTACCTGACCGGCAGAATCACTTCGGCGCCGATCGTGTCGGCCTGCGCATTCACGGACAACCGGCCGCCGCGCAGCTCCACGGCTCTGACGCCGTCGATGTCCACGGTCATCAAACGCGCTGAACGCGGCATCAGCAGCGTGATCTCGCCACCGTCCGCGCCCGTGATCTCCAGGCTGCCGCTGCCGGCGGCGAACTGCGCGGCCGCGGCCACGCCCGTGGCGCCGACTTCGACATCGGGTCCGTCCGTGAGCCTCAGCCTGAGCAGCAGCGGCGCGGCGGCGCCGGTCAGATTCACGTGCATCGCACCGTCTTCCAGTTGCAGGACCAGCCCGGCGGACGCGGGTGACGGATCGGCAGCAGGCGAGATCGTGGCCTCGGTCGGCTCCTGCTCCGCCGCGACGTCGAGCACATGGCGTTCGATCCACGCGCGCACGCCCGTCTGCGGGACCAGCGCAGCACCGACGCTCGCCATCAGCACCAGGCCCGCTGCAATTGCGGCTGCCCGCGTGCGGGAGTGAGCCGTTCCACGTGCGACGGGCAGGATGAGCCGCTCGCCGCCGTCCAGCCGCGATTCGATGCGCTCCCACGTGCTCTCGGGCGCCGTGAGCGACGTTGCGGCCACCGCGGCTGACCGTATGTCGGACGCCCACGCAACCGTAGCCGCGCATGCCGCGCACGAGGGCACGTGATCCGCACCGCCTGGATGCAGCGTATCTGTACGCGACATGCTCACGAGCGAATCGAAATCAGGATGCCTCACGCCGTCAGCTCCTTCCGAAGCAGAGACCACGCGCGCGACAATCGTGTTGCAGATGCGCGTGCCGATATGCCGAGCAGATCCCCGATCTCATCGTGCGCATACCCTTCCACCTCCCTCAGCAGGAACACGGCGCGCAGCGACTGCGGAAGTCGACCCAGTGCAGTCTGCATCGCTAACCGGTCCACGACGTGAGCCGATGCTGCGTCCGCATCACCCTGGCGCACGACGGCAGACGATTCCGCCAGCGGGTCGATCGGGTCCTCCCGCCTCCGACGTCGCGACCGCATGCGCATGAGGGCCGTACGTGCAGTCACGCGTTTCAACCAGCTCTCGAAACGGCCCCGCTCCGTGTATGAAGCGAGCGCGTGCGACAGGCCGACAAAGACATCCTGCAGCACGTCCTCCGCATCCTCACGCGACCCCGTGAGGCGGTAGGCGAGCGCGAACACAGCATCGGCATGCGCGCGATACAGCTCGCCCAGCGCCTCGCGTGAGCCGCTGCGCACATCGTCCAGCACACGGCTTCGCTGCTGTATCTCGCTCACACTGTAGCCGGGTGAACCGTCATGTCTCTGTATGACCAATGCCGGAAGGAGCCGGAATGTTACACGAAGACGAAAACCGGCCGGAGCTGGCTGAGGACTGAGAACGGATCGCGGGTTGGATTTTGCGGCGCCGGCCCGGCGGGCCCGTTGCCGATCGGCGGAATGGAAGACGAGTCGCGGGGGGGGGGGGGGGGGGGGGGGGGG
>DATABQ010000466.1:0-1742 GCA_036259495.1 Longimicrobiales bacterium
AGCGTCCGGGCCGGGTGAGAGCCGGGTCCAGCACATCGGGCCGGTTGGTTGCCGCCATCAAAATGACGCCGGTGTTGGGATCGAAACCATCCATTTCGACCAGCAACTGGTTGAGCGTCTGCTCGCGCTCATCGTGACCGCCCATGGGGCCACCGCCGCCGCGCTGCTTGCCGAGCGCATCCAGCTCATCGATGAACACGATGCACGGCGCGCGCGTCTTCGCCTGCTCGAACAGATCGCGCACTCGCGCCGCACCGACGCCGACGAACATCTCCACGAACTCCGAGCCGCTGATAGAGAAGAACGTCACGTCCGCCTCGCCGGCGACAGCACGTGCGAGCAGCGTCTTGCCCGTGCCCGGCGGCCCCACCAGCAGCACACCCTTCGGGATCTTCGCGCCCAGCCGCGCGAACTTGTCCGGCGTCTTCAGGAACTGCACGACCTCCACGAGCTCCTGCTTCGCCTCGTCCGCACCCGCGACGTCGCCGAACGTGACGCCCGTCCCCTCCTCACCCATGATGCGCGCACGGTTCTTACCGACGGTCATCACGCTCTGCGCGGGATTGATCCGTCGCATCATCCAGATCCAGAACAGGATCAGCAGCGCAATCGGCAGCAGCCAACCGATCAGCTGTGTCCAGATGCCCGCGCTCGTGAACGTGTGCTGCGTCCCGGTTGCTTCGAGCAGCGGGATCAGCTCGTCATCGCCATGGGGGGAAACTGTCGTGGTGAAGACATCCGGGGCGCCCGCCGTCAGCAGGCTGTCATTCGGCTCCGCCCGCATCTGCTGAGGGCCGATTACCACCCGCTCTATCTGTCCGGCCGCGATCCGTGCCTTGAGCTCGCTGTACGGCACGCGCTCCGACGTGCCCTGGCCCAGCAGATGGTTCAGCCCGAGCACGAACGCGAGCACAATGAAGAAGTACATGAGCGAGAAACGCGTCCGCCGATCCTGCATGACCGGCGGAGCGCCGCGACGGCGGTCGTTCTTCCGGCGATCGCTTCGGCGGCGGTCGTCCCCCGCACTGCGGCGTTCTTCCTTCATGAGGGGCGGAGGGGGCAAGGATTATACCGATCGGGGCCACTGGCACGGCATGCAGTACCTGTCGTACCATAGGCGCCATGATCGACATCGAAGACATCCGCAGGGCACAGCGACGGCTGGACGGGCACATCCACCGCACACCCGTGCTCGGGTCACGTACGTTGAGCGACCGCATCGGTGCGACCGTGCTCATGAAGGTCGAAGCGTTCCAGCGTACCGGCTCGTTCAAGGTTCGCGGCGTGCTGAACCGGCTGCACAACATGACTGCGGAGGAGCGTGAACGCGGGCTGGTCACCGTCTCCGCTGGCAATCACGCACAGGCGGTCGCCTACGGCGCCGCGCTGGAAGGTGTGCGTGCGACGGTCGTGATGCCGGACCTCGCCTCCCCCGCCAAGGTCCAGGCATGTCGCGACTACGGCGCCGATGTCGTGCTGCACGGCGATGTGTTCGCCGCGTTCGCGCGCATGGAGGAGCTGCGCGAGCAGCATGGCTACACGCTCGTCCATCCGTTCGACGATCCTCACGTCATCGCGGGGCAGGGCACGGTCGGCCTGGAAATGTGCGAGGATCTGCCGGATGTCGATGTGGTGGTCGTGCCGGTCGGTGGCGGCGGGCTGCTCTCCGGTGTGGCGACAGCGGTCCGCGCGCTGCAACCGCGTGCACGCATCATCGGTGTGGAGCCGGCCGGTGCACCGGC
>DATABQ010000467.1:0-2511 GCA_036259495.1 Longimicrobiales bacterium
GATCCCGATCCCAATCCCGATCCCAATCCCGCGTCCGCCGTCCCGATCACCCCAAGATCCGAACCAGCAACGACCTGCACCGCTCACCCACCCGGCTCTTCCGCCGGAACAATCGCAGCGTTAACCTGTAGCAATCGAATCGCGTTCCGCGCTGATGCGGAAACGTTATGGCCGACGGGCGAGGCTGCCAGTCCGGCTCGCCTCCGTCCTCTCCTTCGCAGTATTCCTGGGAACGGTTGAAGATGACCGACTCTGCGGTGTTGCAACTACCCGGCGCCATTTCCCCGCTCCAGGCGCTTGCGCTGAACCTGCGCTGGAGCTGGCACGCACCCACACGCGAGATCTTCGAGCGCATCGATCCCGATCTCTGGCGCGCGACGGGCAACAACCCGGTGCGCCTGCTCGGTGAAGTGAGCCGTGCGCGGATCGAGTCGTTCGCGAACGATTCAGCGTTCGTGGCCGACGTCACGGCCGCTGCGGCGGACCTGCGCGCATACGTGGACGGTGCGGACACATGGTACGCTCGACGGCACGGCCCGGCCGACGAGAAGCTGGTTGCGTACTTCTCGGCGGAGTTCGGCATCACGGAATGCCTGCGCATCTTTTCCGGCGGTCTGGGCGTTCTTGCCGGTGATCATCTGAAGAGCGCGAGCGACCTGGGCGTGCCGCTCGTCGCTGTTGGCCTGTTCTATACGGAAGGCTACTTCACGCAGCACATCGATGCACAGGGAAATCAGCGCGACAGCTACTCGTCATCGGATCCGAGGCGGCTGCCGCTCCGTCCGGTGCTCGGCAGCGATGGCGCTCCGCTGCTGGTGTCGTTCCCGTTCGGCGACCACGAGGCGCACGCACGGATCTGGCGCGCTGATGTCGGTCGTGTGCCGCTGTATCTGCTCGACACGAACGTTCCGGAGAACCGCCCCGAGGACCGTCGCGTCACGGACCGCCTGTATGGCGGCGACAACGAGCATCGCCTCCAGCAGGAGATCGTGCTCGGCATTGGCGGCATGCGTGCGCTGCGCGCGATCGGCACGGAGCCCGAGGTGATCCATCTGAATGAAGGCCACGCGGCGTTCGCGGCCTGCGAGCGCGCAGGCGGTCTCATGGAAGACGGCGAGAGCTTCCGCGATGCCTCCGAGCGCGCCGCGGGCGGTGTGGTGTTCACCACCCACACGCCTGTCGCAGCGGGTCACGACTATTTCCCGCAGGATCTGCTCGAGCGGTATCTCGGCGGATACATGTGGGAGATGCGCGAGCCGTGGGATCGCTTCATCGCACTCGGCGGGACCACGCACGATGCGCGCTTCTGCATGACCGCACTCGCGATCCGGCTCTCGAACATCCGCAACGGCGTCAGCCGTCTGCACGGCGCCGTGAGTCGTGCGATGTGGAACCAGATCTGGCCCGAGCTCCAGGAGCGCGACGTGCCGATCGCTCACGTGACGAACGGCGTCCATCTGCCGACATGGGTCGGCGATGATGTCGCCCGACTCTACGAGGATCGGATCGGGACGCAGTGGCAGGACGATTCGGATGAGCTGCACTGGCATCGCGCAGCACACATTCCGCTCAACGATCTGGTTCGCGCACGCACCGCGCAGCGCACCCGCATGGTCGAGCGCGTGCGCCACTATCTGGCCGCCGAGGCAAAGCGGCGCGGGGAGGACGCCGCGTGGACTGCGACGGCGCTCGATCCGAACGCGCTGACGATCGTGTTTGCACGACGTTTCGCGACGTACAAGCGCGCGACGCTGCTGTTCCTTCAGCCCGAGCGCCTCGAGAAGCTTCTGCGCGACGAGTCCCGGCCGGTCCAGTTCATCTTCGCCGGCAAGGCCCACCCGAAGGACGTGCCCGGGCAGGCACTGCTCAGGGAGATCGCACAGTTCGCGAAGCGTCCGGAGTTCCGGGACCGCTTCGTGTTCCTGGAGGGCTACGACGTCGAGCTGGCGCGCCACCTGGTGCAGGGAGCGGACGTCTGGCTGAATGTGCCGCTGCGGCCGTACGAGGCGAGCGGGACGAGCGGAATGAAGGCCGCCGCCAACGGTGCGCTGAATCTGAGCATCCCGGATGGCTGGTGGGCCGAGGCCTGGGAGGAGCACAACCGGCTGCCGGAGCCGATCGGCTGGAGCATCGAGGCGGGTGCGCAGGCGGACACGATCGATCTGGACGGCCCGGAGGCCGGACGTCTGGAGCGGGATCGTGCAGATGCCGCCGCGCTCTATGACCTGCTCGAGAAGCAGGTGGTGCCGCTGTTCCACAAGCGGAGGGATGGAATCGGTCGCGAGTGGGCGGAGCGGATGCGCGGAGCGATGCGCCAGCTCGGCGGGTACTTCAATACGCACCGGATGGTGCGCGAGTACGTGGAAGTAGCGTATCTCCCTGCCGCGGCGCATGACGCTCCGGCCCCCTCGGGCCAGGTGGCGTCGCAGGGTTGACCCCAGATCGGGTTGCGGGCCGCACTTGAGCGCGGCCGCTGGTCTCGCAATGTTTCGAGACTGCGGCCGCGTTCAA
>DATABQ010000468.1:0-2496 GCA_036259495.1 Longimicrobiales bacterium
GGCCAGCCGCTTGCGCGCGCTCGCGCGTGACCGGTCCCGACAGGACTTCGATGCGGACGACGTCGCGCAGCTCGCCATGCTGCACCTCATCCAGCGCTTGGGTGAGGCCGCGAGCCGACTCAGTGCGGACTTCCGCGCGGCAAATCCGGAGTTTCCGTGGGGCGAAATGATCGGCATGCGCAATCGGATCGTGCATGCGTACGATGATCTGGATCCGGACATCGTCTGGCACATCGCGACGGAGGACATCGAGGCGGTGATCGCCGCCCTCGAGCGGGTACTCGCCGACTGACAGGAGCGGTCCCGCACTCGGGAACGCGAACACGGGCCGTCGTCCGAGCTCGCAGCGGAGAGGCGCTACATCCGAGCTCGCAGCGGAGAGGCGCTACAACAGAGCTGGATTCCGACTCACCAGCGCAAACGTCAGCGCTGTCGCATACGCGACCCAGATCAGGTAAGGCAGTAGAAGGACGCCGGCGAGTGGCCGCACACGCCAGAACGCGACCAGCGTGATCGCAATCAGTCCGAGCAGGAGAACGATCTCGATTTGGGCTAGGAGCCCGCGCTGCCAGGCGAAGAACAGCCAGCTCCACAGTGCATTGAGTACGAGTTGAACAGCGTAGATGCCGAGAGGCACGCTCGCACCCCTGAGTCCTTTCTCCTTCCAGACGAGCCAGGCAGCGATGGCCATCAGCTCATAGAGCACCGTCCAGACGGGCCCGAACACAGAAGAGGCCGGCGCCCATTCGGGGCGTGAAAGCGTCGTGTAGAACTCGGGCGCACGCTGAGTTGCGAGACCACCGATCGCTGCCGCCGTGAAAGCAGCGACGACAGAGACGACGAGACCGACAGGCTGCTTCATGGTGGTCAGCTTCTTGTTGCGGGCGAGACTTCCTGCCGCTCATCGACAGGCAAGAGCGGTACCCGCCACCGCAACAGCTCACCGCACCGCACCCAGTGCATCGCGACCCGCGTAGTACAGCGGCCGCACCGCCTCGCCCACGGCGCCGAGCCCGCCCTCCAGCACATCGCCCGCAGCAGTATCGCCCAGCAGGAACGTCCCGATGACGACGAGCAGCGTCGCCGTCACACCCCAGCCATAGACCGGGTGCACCGAGCCGCGCCGCCTCACGTCGTGGAGCATGCCCGCGACCGGGAACGTGGTGCACACGAGAATGCCGACCGCGGCGGTCCACGGACTGAACGCCACGACCTGCACGACGATGCGGAACGTCGCCGCAGCCAGGGCCACGGCGCTGGCGAGGATCATGAGGCGCTTGTGTTCGTCGATGCGGCGGCGGCGCTGAACGGCGGCGATGTAGAACACGGTGAACAGGACCCATACGGCGAAGATCGGCAGGGCCATGATCTGCCAGAACGGATCGCCGTCAGCCTGGCGGGTCTCGTCGATGCGCACGACGCTCACGATCACGCCCGCGAGGATCATGACCGCCGCGAGCGCGATACTCGCCATGCCGAGTGTGCGATGCGTCGCCACTCGCCGTGTGCGGACGAGGCCGGCCTGGAGCGGAAGCAGCAGGTACCAAGCGAAGAAGCTCCAGCCGTGCACATGCACGATCGGCGGCACGGGCGCGTACGTGCCGCGAGCGATCGGCGTGAAGTACGTGAACGAGAAGCCGACGAACACGGTACAGGTCATCGCCAGGCACAGCAGCAGATAGAACCGGTCGCGTCTACGTGCGCCGACGATGTCGCTCGCGAGTCGGGTTGCTTCGAGCCGCGCCTGCGTTGCCGGCATGATGTCCTCCGCCTTCGGTGTGGGTGAAACGTGCGCTCACCCTGCTAACGCGGATTCGACATCGAAGCGGGCCATCGGCAGCCGCGTGTCACATCCGTTCGGCCTTCCACGCCGCCGACACCTGGCGCCCCTTCTCCAGATCATCGACGACGAGAATCAGACATCCGACGGCGGCGGTGTGGTAAAGGCGGCGCTGAACCCGATCTACGGCCGCGACAAGGTGCTCCGCTTCCTCCAGGGCGTCCGCCCCGAGGAGCATCGCGTGCGCTACGAGAGCGGCACCCTGAACGGCGCACCCGCTTTGCTCGTCCACGTCGACGGTGTGCTCGATACGGTGGTCGCCACGCGCGTGCATGGCGGTCTCATCACCGAGTTGTACGTGATGCGCAATCCACAGAAGCTTCACCGCGTCGATGCGGCCGTGTCGCTGAAGCGGTGAGGCGTTTTCGGGCGGCCACAATCGAGTGCTCCGTCCGCTCCTCGCCGTCGTTTTGTCGCGTAGATGTCGATTTCGCTTCCTCCGGTTCGACGTGTCTGTAGAGCCGGGGTTCACGCAGGGCGAAAGGCGCCCCGCCTCCCGGCCGGAAACTCACGGACCAGGAGGCTCACCATGGCTCGCCAGAAGCTGACCACAACCGCCGATCGAGGCCCGAAGACGCGCAACGTGCTGCTCTGGACCGCCCAGGTGGCGCTCGCGGCCCTGTTCCTCTTTGGCGCAGTCGCGAAGCTGTCCATGC
>DATABQ010000469.1:0-2175 GCA_036259495.1 Longimicrobiales bacterium
GGCTCCAGAGCTCCAGCGACGAGAAGCAGCTGGAGCTCTGGAGCCCCCGGACCTTCAGCTTTGCGGTAGGCAAGCTCAGCCCCCGAAGTAGATGTAGGCGTCTGCGAGGTCACTCATGGGGGCGACCCGCGGCTCGAGTGAAAACTCGATGCCGGTCGTGCCCGCAGTGCGAATCGGGCTGCGCGAGACATCGTTGAACGCGTTCGTGACGGGAAGCGCCGTTCCGGCGGGCACGCCGCCGCGGCTCAGCACATCTGCGAACGCGGTACCGCGGTATGCCGCGACGGCCGGGTTGATCGAACGGGAGGGTGGTGCGTCCACCAGGATCGAGTACACATCGGACGGGAACCGTTCCCGCATCTGCGCCGCGAGCCACGTGATGGGGGCCGGTGCGGCGCCTCCCGTCTGTACGCGCCCGCCACCGCTCTTCAGCGCATGCAGTCCATCGACGAGGAAGAGCACGCGTGCGCCGGGATTCCTGGCGAGGGCGCGTTCCATGACCGTGCTGGCCATGTGATCCGCGCGTTCGGCGAACAGTCGGGCGGCGTCGGCTGGCGAGGTGGCCCGCTCCGGCGGCCATCCGGGGGCGTCTGCAGCGATGATCCGAATGCGTCGTGCCGCTCCAAGCTGTTCGTTCACTCGCCAGACCGTGCGATAGATGTCGAGGTACTCGCGCGAGGCGCCCGACCCTTCGCGTACCGCGCGCGGCCGCGACAGCAGAATCGACGGGTCCTCCGGCGAGGTGGCGAGGTACCGGTCGATGTAAGGCTGCTCGTTCGAGTCCACGTCCAGCACGACCAGATCGAGTCCCGTTCCCAGCCCGATCCGCTCGATCGCCTGCGCCGCGAGTCGTTTCGGCGCCGGTGCGCTAGGGATGTCGCTCAGGAACACGAGGCGGCGAGAGCGTGCCGCGTTCTCGATCAGGTCGAGCGGCTCGCGGCCGGAGTCGCGCGCAAGCTCCACGAATGCGGCCTCGGACCCGCCGCCGCGGCTGAGCTCGAGCAGGGCGGCTGCTGCCAGGATGACCACGAGAGCGACTGCCGCCACCTTCGCCGTCCGTCCCGACCGCGGCCTGCGTGCGCGCGGCATATAGCGCTCGCGTGCACGGCGCTGCTCCAGCCACTCCAGCGGGTTCCTCATTCCACCTCCGTCATGTGTCCATCAGGGTATGCGAGAGACACTGTTGCAACCCGCGGGCCGCTTGGCACCGGCTCCTGTCGAGGACCGAAAGGCATTGCCCGGCAACCCGATATGGACATCCGGCTGGCGGCCCCAGTTGCCGCGCGCGAAGCAAACACCTAAATTCAACCTCCCACTCCCACCCATCCGTGGAGGACTTGATGGACGATAGTGTCGCCAATGATGCCAAGCGGCTGCTGCTGCGGTATGGCGCCCCGATATCGGTCGTCGAACACCTGTCCGATGACGAGCGGATCACCTACGCCCGTTCAATCATCCGCACCGCTGTCCCCGAGCGACCCGCGCAGTTGCGCGCGCTGCTGTCCGAGGATGGCAGGATGACTGCACGTTAGACAGCTCGCGAATAAACAGATATCAGGGCCGGTCACTCAGGTGATCGGCCCTTTTTCATGATCGGTGCCTCATGTAGAGGTGCGACCGGCGCTGACGTCACCGAATCTCACCCACGCGCACCGTAAGGGTACGCTCCTCATCCAGCACGAGCTGAACGGGCAGAATAGTACCGTCGTGCACGGCCAGCGGGGTGAGGTCAGCGGGCTGACCGTCCACCGTCGCAGGGCCGGGATCGTTGACGAAGGGCTCGAGCAGGAGTGTGATCGGAATGCTGCCGGCGTCCTGCTGCACGCGTATGCTGAGCACATCATCCGTGCGATCCGCATGCAGGCTGATGCTGCCGTCGCTGAACCGGATGCTGCGTACGTGCAACTCGTCCAACTGATTCAGTCGGGGGCGTAGTCTGAGCCTGCCGCGCGACGCATCCGGATCGATGCCGATCGTCTCGAACGCAATACGACGGATCAGCGCGATATCACCCTCGGCGAGGTCGTCCTCGGCACCATCGTCCGCGGCACCATCGTCCGCGACACCATTGTCCTCGGCACCATCGTCCCGGGTTACCAGGGGCGTGCCGATCGCACGGGCGATCCCGTGCAGTCGCGCGGCGAGCTGGACGTCGCCCAGGTCCGTCGCCACGGG
>DATABQ010000470.1:0-1790 GCA_036259495.1 Longimicrobiales bacterium
CACACCGCATGGCCGGCGAGTTCGCAGGTGAGGAGACTGCAGGCAATCAGGAGGCGCTGCGCCTCCTCGAGACGCACGACGGTCTGACGGTCCTGGTCGATCAGGTGATGGCCGTGCAGGACGCACAGTCGAACGTCGCCATCAGCGGACAGGTGACCAACGTCAAGGCGGAGGAGGGATCCACGATCACGCTCCGCTTCACGCTGCTGGATCCGGAGGGCGCCGAAATCGGCCAGCACGACATCACGGTCACGGCTCCAGCGGTCGACCAGACCGCATCGTTCGAGGGAGCGACGGCGGTTGAAGGCGAGGTTGCCGGCTGGAAGTACGTCGTCACGCCGTAGCCATCGCCAGTCCGCTCCAGCGGAGTGATGCCGGAAATCGCGAGGCCCTGAAACCATTCAGCGTTCCAGGGCCTCCCTTTTCGACTGCTTCGACTGCTTCGACTCAGCCGGAACGGGCTACATCCGCACTCTCAGGCCGACCATGGCGAATGCGTCGTGCTGGCCGAACGTGCTCTCCTCGGTGCGCGTGATATAGTCGCTGATCTCCGCCATGATGCCGAATCTGCCGAGCATGATATCCGCGCCCAGACCCGCGTGGAATGCGAAATCGGTCTCCTCCGATGGCAGCGGGTTCGTGGTGACATTGGCATCATCGAATGAAAACTCCTGCCGCTTCAGCCCCACACCGCCGAGCAGGTACGGCTGAACGAGCAGACGCGGCAGGGGCCGCACGATGATGTCGGCCGCAACGGCGAGAACGGACCCGTCGCCGATCTCGTCTTCACCTTCGACGCCGTCCTCCGAGATCGTAGCGCCCGAGGCGTAGGCGATGCTGCCGCGCAGCCAGCCGAGCTCCACGTTCAGCCCGAGCCCGAGCGTGCCGGACCGGTCGAGCCTCGTCTGCTCCGCCTCCGCTTCCAGGTCCTCGAGATCGCTCGCCGGAATGAACACTCCTGCGGCTGGCGTGATATAGACCTGTGCGGCGACGGGTGCCGCTGGTACTGCCAGGAATCCGGCCGCAATGACTGTGAACAGCAAACGTTTCATGTCTCCGCTCCTCTGGTTGAATGCGTCAGCGTGGTACACGCTCCGCTGGCGGCTGGTTTCCCGATGCATCATCCTTCGCGGGTCCGGCCGGTATCCGGCCGCCGCAGGACCGACCCTCAACGATCAGGCCAGGCACAATGCGACGCACGTTCAACATCGCCCTCGCCCTTGCCGTACCGCTCGGCTTCACCGCCTGCGGGACAGACGCCGCCCTGGAAGTACCCGCTGCCCGCCAGGTCCAGATCCCTGCGGGAGCCGGATCATCACTCCCGCACGTGGCCACCACGGAACATGGCGCGATCCTGAGCTGGGTCGAGCCTGCCGACAGCGGGCATGCTCTGCTGTTCGCGGAGTGGGATGGGTCTGGGTGGACCGAGCCGCGGATCGTGGCGAGCGGGACCGGCTGGTTCGTGAACTGGGCGGACTTCCCGTCCGTCATCGCTCTCGAGGATGATGAGCTCGCGGCGCACTGGCTCCAGCGCAGTGCAGCAGGGACATACGCATACGACGTGATGATCTCGAGGTCGCATGATGGCGGCGCGACATGGTCGCAGGCCGTGCGTCCGCATTCCGACGGAACGCCGACAGAGCACGGATTCGTGTCGATGTTTCCGGTGAACGGGGATCTCGGAGTCGTGTGGCTCGACGGCCGGAAGTTCGCCGAGCGAAATGGCGAGGCTGCGACGAACGAGATGACCCTTCGTTTCGCGACCCTGAAGGATGGTGCGGCCGTGGCGG
>DATABQ010000471.1:0-1991 GCA_036259495.1 Longimicrobiales bacterium
GACGCAGCTGGTTCTGAAGCACTTCCACGACCGCGCGACGCAGCGCGTCATCGCTGCTCAGGATCTCGAATGCGAGCGGCTCCCCCTGCGCGTTCTCTCGAATGCCGTCGCCGTCGCGGTCCACCCACCCCGCCTGCTCCAGCAGCTCCCCGGCCTGGGCAGGATCGTGCGGCAGCGGGTCGATTCCGGGATAGAGCGGATGCCACGGCGGTATGGTGCTCGTCGCGACCTCGCCCTCACCATAGAGCAGCGCCTCGACGATCTCCCCGCGGTTGATTCCCAGCGCGAGCGCACGCCGTACCGTCGGGTCGTCAAACGGCGGCCGCTCGTTGTTCCAGCCGAGGTAGTACACCGTCCGTCCCGGGAACGAGTGCAGCACGGTCTCCGAATTATCCCGCACCTGGCGGACCTGGTCCGGCATGAGAGGGATGTCGACGTGCATGCTCCCCGTGATCAGCTCGGTCAGCATCGTGGATGCTTCCGGAATGATCCGGAACACCACGCGCTCCGCAGCGGCAGGCCCGCCCAGTGCGTCGGGGAAGTCGGGGTTTCGCTCGAGCACGAGCTGCTCGTTGGCGCGCCATTCCCCGAACCTGAACGGCCCGCTCCCTACCGGCTCACGGTTATAGGGGGCATTGCGCAGCTCGGCGGGTGCGACGTTCTCCAGCAGGTGGCGCGGCAGCGGCGGCCACCAGAAGTCCTCGAGCGCCTGCGCGTGCGGTTGCTCGAATGTGAAGCGGATCGTGTAATCGTCCAGCACCTCGGCGCTCGCCACCTGGGCGAGGAGCACGGGGCCGAGCAGTGGCGACGCCGTTTCCTCTTCCTTGGCCAGGTTGAACGTGAACTCTACGTCACGGGCGGTGACCGGCTGGCCATCGTGCCAGCGCACGTCCTGTCGCAGCCGGAACGTGACGCCCGTGTCGCCATGCAGCTCCCAGGACTCGGCCAGGTACGGCTGCACATCGAGATTTTCGTCGTACTGGATGATCGGTGTGAACAGCGCGTAGTTCATCAGCTCCAGGTCGTACTGACCTGAGCTGGTCACGGGATTGAAGCTGCCGAAGTCGGACCGCATCCCGACGATTACGGTACCACCGCCCGCACCATCGCCGCCGCCATCCCGGCCATCGCCGCCGCACGCTCCTGCGGTGACGCCGGCACACAGTACGAGCGCCAGCGCACCGCGCCGGCTGTCAGACGTCATCAGATTCCTGAAGCCACTCCACACGTGCATCCGCCGCCTCCGCTCGATCCTCGGGAGTCTACGTCTCCAACATCACAGCCGCCAAGTCCATTCCACTGCGCGGTAGCGGTCGACCAGTGCATCCGCGCGAACGCGCTCGGCGTCGTCGAGCACCCGGGGCGCAAGAGGAGTGCCGAACGTCTCGCTGAATCCGCCGCATAATGCATCGACCACTTCCGGCACTGCGGGACTGCTGCCGAGCAGCTCCTCCAGTGTGATGGCTCCGTCCGGGGGACGCGGGTCCGGCGCCGTTCCAGCGAGCAGGTCCAGAACCCGTGCCTGCGAGCCGGACAGCAGGATGGAGCCGTGCTGGAGGAGCGCACCACGCTCGCAGCGCTGTGCGCTGCCGACCAGTTTCCTGCCGCGCACCACGACCTCCCCGGCGGCCGGCGACTGGAAGCACGGCGCGGGACTGCCGCCGAGCGGGCCGCGGGGGCCGGCGTCGACAGCCTGCATTGCCCCGACGCCAATACGCCTCAGCCCGATCACGAGTGCGCGGTTGATCGTCGCATATGCGGCGCGGGGGCCGCCGAACAGATCGAGCGGCCCGAGAACGCAGTAGGTGATCTCGCGATCGTGCAGCACCGCGAGTCCCCCTGTCGGCCGGCGGACGATGTCGATGCCCGCCGCCGCGGCACGTTCGGTGTCGTAGAGGCCGCGAGCCGGCTGATTTCTGCCGAGGGAGAGGCAGGCGGGTGACCAGGTGTAGAATCGAAGCACGGGCCCTCCACCGCGCTGCACGCTTTCG
>DATABQ010000472.1:0-9516 GCA_036259495.1 Longimicrobiales bacterium
GCGAATATTGGCGCCGTGCTCCCGGGCAGCGATCCGGACCTGCGCGATGAATTTGTCGTCTATACCGCCCATTACGATCATCTCGGCATCAGCACGCCCGACACGTCCGGCGATTCCATCTACAACGGCTTTTCCGACAACGCGGCCGGCGTGTCCATGCTGCTCGCTATCGCCGAGTCGATGCGCGATGCACCCCCCGCGCGGTCGGTGGCGTTCCTGTTCTTCACAGGCGAGGAGCGCGGCCTGCTGGGGTCCGCCTACATGGCCTCCGCACCGCCCATTCCGCTCGACCAGGTCGTCGCGCTGATCAACCTCGATGCCGGCGCACCGCCCGCCCCGCCGTTGAACTGGCGGATCGCGGGCGGGAGCGGCACTCCGCTCGGTGCGCTGGCTGCCGACGTCGCCAGGCGACACGGCTGGACTGCCACGCTCTCCGCTGCTTCACCGAACTCCGACTACTGGCCGTTCCTGCAACGCGGTGTTCCATCGATCTTCATCATTCCCGGCGACCAGTGGGAGAACGTGACGCCCGACCAGCGCGATGCACTGCGCCGCCGGTGGGACCGCTATCACCAGGCCGGCGATCACTGGCATCATGACTTCCCGTTCTCCGGCCTCGAACGCTATGCCTCATTTGCGCTCGCCGTCGGTCTGGAGGCTGCAGGCAGGTAAGGGTGACAGGAAGGTACGTGGCGCCCCTCATTTCACGCAGAGGCGCAGAGGCGCAGAGCCGCAGTTTCCGGCGCGGCTGGAGGCGCTGACTGATTCAGCATCGTCGGGTACGCCCGATTCAGTTTTTGATGTGCGTAAAGCGTGGTACTTGCGCCGTGCCGCCTTCGCCGGTTGCTTCAACACCAGTTGTATACATGGTTAGTTGCCGTCTGCGGAGAGGCGCCTGAAGCCACCGTACCACTCTGCACTCTGCACCTCTGCGTCTCTGCGTGAGAAGAGGGCGCCACAACAGCCGCGCATCAGCGCAACCATCGTCCCTGAGAGATGCCGCGACACGGCCGAGCATCCGCGGAACAGGCGCACAAAGGCCGCCCTGCGCAACCTGCAGGACGGCCTCTTACAGCGAAATGCTCGACTGACTAGTTGAGCAGCGGCTCGATTCGTTCGGCGAAGCTCGTTCGCGCCCGGTGCAGCCGGCTCTTCACCGTGCCCAGATTCACGCCCGTGATCTCCGCGATCTCCTCGTAGCTCTTGCCTTCCAGCTCACGGAGGCGGAATACCAGCTGGTGATGCGCCGGCAGCTCCTCCACCGTCTGCTCCACGATCTCCTCCAGATACCGCTTCCGGTACTGATCGTCCGGGCGCGCGCCCGCATCCTCGAACTGCAGCGGACGATGGTCCGGGTCCCAGTGCGTGGTCAGCTTCTGGAACAGCACCAGCGGACTGCGCGATCGGTTGCGCAGCTCGTTCTTCGACAGATTCGAGCAGATCGTGTAGATCCACGTCGAGAACTTCTTGTTCGAATCGAAACGGTGCAGGTGACGCGTCACGCGAATGAACGCCTCCTGTACCAGATCTTCCGCGCGGTCACGGTCGCCCGTCTTCCGCGCGATGAAATGCACGAGCCGCCCGTGATAACGGTCGTACAGCTCAGCGAACGCGCCCGGATGTCCCTCCAGGTGCGCAGCGACCAGCGCATTATCACTCATCCCGGTCAGACTCTTCACTGCAGTCGCCAAGGGGACTCCTTTCCAGAAAGGAAAAAACGGGTTGCGCTCGGTGTGAACCGTGGGCGCCCCGTCCTGCTCTCATACTCTATTCGTGCGACGTGAGGTCGGGCCGACGCCACGTCCCGCCTGCGTTTCGCACTGTCCAAATCTAAGGCATTGGGAGCCCATTCTCAAGAGCCCCGCCGTCTGAATTTATCCGGCTTTTCAATAGTCGTTGGATACTATGCAAACTAGCCACTACCAACGGTTTACGCAAGGTCCCGGACCCCTCAACCATCTGCAGACGGCGGCTCAGCGACACTGTTCCGGGCCCCGCGACGGGAACAGCGTCAGCCAGTGCTGGTCGGGGGTTGGCTGCTGGACGACCGTGCCGGCACAATGGGAGATCGGGCGGCCCCCCGTCACCGCGAGGAGGCGCGTGGAGCCGGAGCGGACCTGAAATCCCGAAGTACTGCGCGGCACGAAGAGGACGAGATCGAGCGGCTCTCCCTGGACGCGTACCACGAGGTGTCCGTCGTCTCCGGGCTGGAGCGACAGGGGTCGGCTTGCGGCAACGCGGAACTCGGATCCCTGCACGCGGACGGAGAGGGAGCGGATGCTGGCGAGACTCGGGACGTCGACGAGCGAGGGCGCGCCGCCGCGGCTGGAATGGACTACGAAGAGTCCGCCTGCCGTCGTGCGTGCGATCGGTAAAGCTCCCTGGCCGCGGTCGCCCCTGCGGGCATCGGAATCGCCCCAGCGATAGGTGGCGACGCCATCGCGGGTCGGCACCTGAGCGGTGCCTCCGCGGGGCAGCTGAACGCTCACGGCGACGTGCTCGGGGACGACGACCAGGTACTGTACGGCTTCGGAGCCGACTGCGGTGAGGCTGAGCTGACGTGTGTAGTCACCGCCGAGCCCGAAGCCGGCAAAGCCGTCACGTGAGCGGGCGGCCACCTCGACACGGCCGCGCTGGCCGCGCACGACCTGGAGCTCGCCGGGCGCTTCGGCGTGGACGGCGACCACGAGGCGGTCCTCCAGAAATGTGTATGCGCGACGAGTCACATCGTGCTGCGCGCTGGCGGCGCCTGGCAGCAGGATGGCGAGGGCTACTGCGGCGAGAATCTGCTTCATGGGTTCTGCTCCTGTCCCGCTGTCGGGTGTGGGTGGGGACTGTGTAATGGTACGGCGGAGAGGGTGGTGAGATCCAGCGGGGCCGCATGATCGCTCCACTTGCAGTCGCCGCACGGTCCCGGGTCCGGGCGGCCGTGCGGCGACTCCGATGTCGTGCGGCGAAGGGGGCTACGCGGTGCGCTCGCGAATATCGACCTTCCGCTTGCGGAGCTCGTCCATGTACGTCGCGGGATCGATCGCGATGTCGGGCGTGAGCACTCCCGACCTCACGTCGCCGCGTGCCTGCATCTGGCCCGTGATCGACAGTGAGAAGCCGGTCGTCCGCTCCATGGCCGTGATGCCTGTGGAATCATCGTGATAATCGATGAGGTCGAACACGACGCGGTGCGGCTTGCCGTTCTTCTTTCCTTCGGCCTCGACCCGGAGTGCGACCAGGTCCTTCGCTTCCGGCCTGCGCAGGCGCGGCTCGGCGCAGGCGATCCTTGTACGACCACGGCATGGTGGAGAGTCCGCCGGCGGTGTGGAACGCCTCGAGTGTGCCTACGGGATCCGGGAACTCTACCGGCTCGATCTCGCTCAGTGCGTCGACTTCCGTCGGCTCACCGTTCCGCAGCACCCAGGAGTCGGTGGTGTAGTAGTCGAGCACGCCGTGCAGGGAATAGACGATCTGATAGTTGAGCGGCGGCTGGGGGTCCTGTGGCAGGCCGCCGACACGGATGCGGACCGTCTCGGGCTCGTCCAGCTGCGCAATTCCCGCGGCGGCCAGGATGTTGACCATTCCGGGCGCCAGCCCGCAATCGGGGATGACGCTGATGCCCTTGTTGGTCGCATCATCCGACAGCTTCATCTGATCGAATACGATCGCCGTGTTCCCGCCGAGATCACAGTAGTGCACGCCCAGTTCGACTGCGATACGTGTGATGTCGAGGTTGAAGTAGTACGGCAGTGCATTCATGCAGGCGACGACGCCCTCCATTGCACCGCGCACCTGGTCATCGTTCCGCGCGTCGACGCGCACGAGGCGCAGTCGCGGATCCTTGCGGTATCGATCGAGGAACGGCGGCAGCGAGTCGATCCGCATGTCCGCCACCGTCACCTGCTCGACATCCTCATTCTGCAGCAGATCATATGCACACGCGGAGCCCTGAAGTCCCGCGCCCATCACCAGCATTCGCATGTCGGTTCCTGTCTCCGAATTCTATCGGGCCGCAGCCCGGTGATTCACCGCGCGCGGCGCGGCAGCCGCGGCAGACTGGTGCGTAGGCGGTGTCGTGTCAACCGCAAAGGCAAAGGCCGCCCGGTCGGGGCGGCCTCCACGATGTAACTGCGTGTGCGGTGATTCGCACTGGCGCGCCTCAGCGGCGTGCCGCAGGGCTCGTGTCCGGCGGCGCTGGCGTCGTATCCCGGCGCACCGGCTCGCCGAGAGGCTGCGGCCGACGCGGATCGGTCGCGGTATCTCTCGCCGGATCAGCCGGATCCACCGGCGGGCGAACGCTGTCAGGACCGGTCGGTCGGCCCCGCGTCACACTATCATCGTCGCCCAGAACTCGCGCACGCAGCCGCTCCCACCAGCCATCCGCCGTGTCCAGCTCGGCCGGGTCATAGCGCCAGTCCTCATCACCGGGCAGGCCGAACGTGTCCGCGTACGCATACGAATCGGAATAGCAGTTCCCGGCGGCGGACGTACCGCTCAGGAAGTACTCCGTGTAGGTGGCGCCCTGGGGCACGCAGCCCTCCGACACGATGCTGCCCATCTGGTCGACCGTGCGCTGCTCGACACCCGCGGGCGGGGTCCAGCTCCCGCCGCCGGTGCCTGCACGTTCCATGATGCGGCCCCAGATGGGCGCGGCGATCTCACCGCCGGTCGCGCCACGCAGGATCCGCTGCCGCTCGTCGAATCCGATCCAGACCGTGCCGACCAGCTCGGGCGTGTACCCGACGAACCACACATCAGCGGCGTCCTGTGTAGTTCCCGTCTTGCCCGCCGCTGCGCCGCTGAAGCCGACCGCGCGCACGCCCGTGCCGGTGCCGCGGTTCACCACGTCCTGGAGCATTGTGGTGAGGATGAATGCGACGCCGGAATCGATGACACGCTGTGCATTCGGCTGCTGTGACCACACGACGGTGCCGTCGGTATCGACCACGCGCGTGACGAAGCGAGGCTCCGGCTTCGACCCGAGCGTGGAGAACGCGGCATATGCGGCCGTGAGCTCCACCGGCGTCACCTCAGCCGTGCCGAGCACCACGGAAGGATTCGATGGCAGGTCCTCCAGTCCCAGCTGCTCGGCCGTGCCGAGGACGCGGCTCAGGCCCACCTCGTTCGCCAGCCGGACGGTCGGCACGTTGCGCGACTGCGTGAGCGCCTGCCGCATCGTGACGACGCCGCGGAACGTGCCATCGTAGTTGCGCGGCTCCCACACAGTGTTGTTGTCGAGCATGTAACGGAGCGGACGGTCGAGCAGCCGGTGCGACGGCGGATAGCCCGCGCTCAGAGCTGCGGCATACACGAACGGCTTGAACGCACTGCCGGGCTGGCGCTTCGCCTGCGTCGCGCGGTTGAACTGCGAATCGTCGAAGTCGCGGCCACCCACCAGAGCGAGCACGTCACCGCTGCTCGCTTCCATCACCACCACGGCGCCCTGAAGGTATTCCGTGCCCTCGGATCGGTCGCGCGTGGTGTCGCTGTGGATTACGGCGTACGTGTTGTGGGGGAACGAGCCGTACCGCCCGGACTCGATCGCCCTGAGCGACTCCTTCAGCTCCTCCTCCGCCGCTACCTGCATGTCCAGATCGAGCGTCGTGTGAATCGTGTAGCCCTGCGTGTAGAGCGCTGAACCCAGCTCGTCCTCGAGCTGGCGCCGCACCGCCTCCACGAAGTACGGCGCCTTCTCCTCCGCATCCAGCCGGCCCTCGTTCAGCACGAGCTCGGCCTCGGCCGCTTCCGCCCGCTCCTCCCCCGTGATCAACCCCTGGTCCGCCATCCGCTCCAGCACGAGCGCCCGGCCCTCGAGCGCGGCCTCACGGTCGGCCCGCGGGTTCAGGCGCGACGGCGCGCGCGGCAGTGCAGCCAGCATGGCCGACTCGGCCAGATCGAGCTGAGCCGCACTCTTGCCGAAATACTCTTCAGCCGCGGCCTCGATACCGTATGCACCGCTGCCGAAGTAGATCTGGTTCAGGTACAGCTCCATGATCTCGCGCTTGCTGTATCGGTCCTCGATCTCCCGCGCCACGCGTGCCTCGCCCAGCTTGCGCGTGATCGTCTGCTGGCTCGCGGGCAGCTGCTCCGGGAAGACGTTGCGCGCCAGCTGCATCGTGATCGTGCTCGACCCCTCCTCGATGCCGCCCGCCTTCAGGTTCGTCGCCAGTGCGCCCAGCACGCGGCGCCAGTCCACGCCGCCGTGATCCCAGAAGCGACGGTCCTCGATCGCAACGAATGCGTCCAGCAGGTGCTGCGGCATCGAGTCCACCGGGACGACGACCCGCCGCGTGACGAACAGCTTGCCCACCTCTTCACCGTCGCGATCCAGCACGACCGACGCCTGGTCGGGCATGTAACCCCGCAGCATGTCCACGTCCGGGCAGCCATGGATACCGCAGCGGAACCACAGGACGGACAGCACGACGAGGCCCAGCAGGAACAGCCCTCCAACGGCCAGCAGCGCCCGCCGCAGAACGGGGCGGCGGCGGCGCTTCCGATCATCCGCCGGCGGCTTGCTCGTCATTGCCGCGCGCATGGGATCGTTCGCATTCCCGGGCGTCGGGTTGTTCGCGTCCGCACGCCCGGGATCGTTGGCATCCCCGGGCGTCGGGTTGTTCGCGTCCGCACGCCCGGGCTCATTCGCATCCCCCGGCGTCGGATCGTTCACATGTTCGTCCATGATCTATCCCTTCGAGTCCCCAAGCCTTCTGATCCCGTATCCCCCCGTCCGACAACCCCATAGCTGGCATCAAGACAGGGCAATCCCTGTACCATGCGGGTCCTTGACGGGCCCCACGTCGCCCGGCCACCTTACGGATCTGCCACCGAGGTCACCGGGCTCACGCCCGCGAACGGAGCCGCACATGAGCCGTTTCACCGAAGACGAGATCAAGCAGAAGGTCAAGGAAGGCTACATCCTGGAGTCCCCCGGCGAGATGACCGAGGGCTACCGCAAGGCACTCATCGTCCAGCTCCTGGTCCAGGCGGACACCGAGCTGATGAGCGCTCCCGCCTACTGGATGGCCGCGCAGGACGCGCCTTCGACGAACACGATGGTGTCCGCCGTCGCGATCATTCAGGACGAGCTCGCGCATGCCAACATCGCGTACCGCATCCTCGAGGACATGGGGATGGACAAGGAGCAGCTCGTCTACGGACGCGAGCCGCACGAGTTCAAGCATCCGTACGGTTTCGACCAGCCGCTGGAATCGTGGGCGGAGCTGGTCACCGCGAACGGCTTCTTCGACCGCGCCGGCATCACGCTGCTGAGCGATGTCTTCCGCAACACGTCATACGGCCCGCTCAAGCGCGCGCTGGTGAAGGTCGATCTGGAGGAGACGTTCCACCTGCGCCATGGTGAGGTGTGGATGAAGCGGCTGGCTGGCGCGGGCGGCGAGGCGAAGGAAAAGCTCCCGCGCGCGGTGGACTGGATGTTCCCGATGACGATCGAGTGGTTCGGCCTGCCGGACGACATGAAGCGCCACAGCGGCCAGCTGGACTACCGGCTGAAGGGCATGACGAACGACGAGCTGCGCCAGACCTGGATGGCCGCGACCGTCCCGTTGTGCGAGCGGCTCGGTCTGAACGTGCCCGCGCATTTCGATGAGCAGAAGGGCGAGTACGTCCTCGAGTATCCGTTCCCGTGCGAGTACGACGCGGAAGCGAAACACTGGGACTTCACCGGTGGCCAGATCTCATGGGAGCAGGTGTTCGCCCGCTGGAAGAAGCGCGGCCCGATGAACGAGCGCTACGTCGAGGCGGTGCGCCGCAGTCATGGGCCGCTCAACACGCTGATGGGGCAGGCTGCGTGAAGCATCGCAATCAGGCGGTGCTCGAGGCGTCATCCCGCACGACCCACGAGCTGAAGGCCACGGACTCGCCGCGTGATGAGCGCTACCGCTCGGATGATCCGCGGGCCGACGTGCTGTGGCGTGCGCTCTGCGAGGTAGCCGATCCGGAGCTGCCGGTCAGTCTGGTCGATCTCGGCCTCATCTGCGATGTGCGACGCGACGGCGGTGTTGTCGAAGTGGACGTGACGTTCACCGCCAGCGCGTGCCCGTGCATGGAGTTCATCATCGAGGACATCCGTGAGCGGCTGCTCCAGGAGGACGGCATAGAGAGCGTGGCCGTCCGCGACGTGTGGGATCCGCCGTGGACCAGCGAGCGCATGACCGCACATGCGCGTGCTCTGCTGAAGAGCTTCGGGGTGGCGGCGTGAAGATGATCTACGAGATCTTCGCACGGAAGTCGCGCGGCGAGCCGCTTCGCCACATAGGCAACCTGAATGCGCCCGACGACGAGCTGGCGAAAGTCTACGCATTCAACACATACGACGAAGAGAAGTGGTTCGACATGTACATCGTCCCGCGGGATCGGTTTCTCGAGGTGTTCAACCGACTGGACGCGTCCGCCGCTGAGCCGGAGGGTGCCGCTCCGTCCGAACGGGCGGGCACGTGAGCACTGCACTGGGAGAAGCCGCCACCGCGGCCGAGCTGAGCGAGTCAGTCCGCAGTCCCGTCCGCGACCTCATCCTCGTACAGGCGGACTCGAAGCGGCTGCTCGGCATGCGCTACGGCAACTGGATGCTGGGAGCGCCGGAGCTCGAGGCGGGGATCGCGTGCGCATCCATGGCGCAGGACGAGTGGGGCCACGCGCGGCTGCTGTACGCGCTGCTGAAGGATTTCGGGGATGACGTCGATGCGCTGGAGCACGGCCGCGATGCCGCGGAATACCGCAACATTGAAACGCTCGATGCCCAGCCGGCCTCGTGGGTGGAGCTCGTCGCCGTCAACGCCTTCGTAGACCTCGCCCTGACACTGCAGCTGGAGGCGCTCGCACAGTCCGCGTACCTGCCGCTTCGGCAACGCGTGCAGAAGCTCATCGAGGAAGAGGCGTTCCACTCCGCACACGGCGCCGCGTGGCTCCGTCGCATTGCCGGCGCCGGCGATGACGCGCGCGCCGCGATGCAGGCCGCCGAGAACGCCATCATCCCGGGCGTGCTGCGGTGGTTCGGCCCCGATTCGAACCACGTGCATTCTCTGCAGGAGGCGAGCATCGTCGACGCGAGCGGCAGCGACCTCCGCGCCCGATTCATCACACGCGCCGCTCCCCTGATCCGCGCCACCGGCGGCCCCGAGCGCCTCCCGAGCGTGGAGCCGGACTTCGCGTCATTCGACGAGAGCACACGCCGCACACCAGGCACGGCGCCCGACGCGCCGACAATTGCTCAGATCCGCGGCGACAAGAACCGCGCATTCCTGATGGATTGACATGAGCCGCAGAGCAGTACCCGACGCCGCGCTGTACAACCTCCCGAAGCACGTCCCCTGCCCGTTCTGCGATGGCTCACATACCGAGCTCCACTCCGCGTTCGGTCCTCAGCTCTCCGTAGCGACGTACTGGTGCCTGGACTGCCACACCGCATTCGAGTTCATCAAGCCGCGACGGGGGTAAGGGGGAGGTTCAGGGGAAGGGTGGCGCCGAGTTATCGTCAGAAGTTGTGGATCGGCAGTTGAGGGGATG
>DATABQ010000473.1:0-4273 GCA_036259495.1 Longimicrobiales bacterium
TCGACGCGATCGGGCGCTCGCGCTCGACCGGGACGAGCTTCGGCGGCGGCAACGACGAGCGCGAGCAGACGCTCAACCAGATCCTCACGGAGATGGACGGGTTCGAGGCCGACGTCGCGGTGATCGTCCTCGGCGCGACGAACCGGCCGGAGATCCTGGACCAGGCGCTGCTGCGGCCGGGCCGCTTCGATCGGCAGGTGGTGGTCGATCGGCCGGACATGGCAGGCCGGCTCGCGATCCTGGCCGTGCATTCGGCGGCAATCAAGCTGGGCGAGGATGTCGAGCTGCTGACGGTCGCACGACGGACGCCGGGTTTCGTCGGCGCCGACCTCGCGAACCTGCTGAACGAGGCCGCGCTGCTCGCCGCGCGCGAGGACAAGGAGGAGGTCGAGATGGTCGATATCGAGCATGCGATCGACCGCATCATCGCCGGCCTCGAGAAGAAGAACCGCCTCGTTCACGACACTGAACGCGAGATCGTCGCATATCACGAAGCCGGACACGCGATTGTCGCGGAGCGTGCGCAGTACGCGGATCCGGTCCACAAGATCTCGATCATCCCCCGCGGCGTGGCCGCGCTCGGCTACACGCAGCAACTCCCGACCGACGACCGCTACCTCATCCAGCGCCCTGAGCTGAACGATCGCATCGCAGTACTGATGGCAGGACGCGCGGCGGAGGAAGTGGTGTTCGGCGAGATTTCGACCGGCGCGGGCAACGATCTCGAGCGCGCTACCGAGATCGCACGCAGAATGGTTGCCGAGCTCGGCATGTCGTCGCGCATCGGGCCCGTGAACCTCATGCGGCGGCAGAGCCCGTTCCTGCAGCCGGCGACGGACGGGCAGGGTGAGTACAGCGAGGCGACCGCTCAGGTGATCGACGCCGAGGTGCAGCGCCTTCTGGTCGAGGCATACAACCGCGCGATCGAAATGCTCAGGAACGACCGCGCCATCCTGGAGCAGCTCGCGCGCATGCTGCTGGACAAGGAAGTGGTCGAGCGTTCCGAGCTGCGCGAGCTGATGGGTGTAACACCGGACACGAACGATGACCGTGCACGGCCGGAGGTCGGGCACGTCCCCGTAACGGCAGCGGAGTAGCGATATGACGGAGCGACTGCTGCGTCCGACCGCCCCCCTCCCCGTCGCCGGCGAGCTGGTGCATTTCAACGATGACGACCAGGCTCGCCAGTTCCGGAACTTCCTGCGAGCGCATCGCGACGAGCGGCACTGCGTCGCACTTCAGGACTACCCGGATCCCGATGCGATCGCAGGCGCGTTCGCGTACCAGCTCCTTGCCGCCACGGTCGACATCGACGTCGACATTCTCTACGAAGGACGCATAAGCCATCAGGAGAATCTCGCGCTCGTGCATCTGCTCGATATCGAGCTGACACGTGTCACGGATTCGCTTCCGCTCGACCAGTACGATGGCGCCGTGTTCATTGACAACCAGGGCACGACGACGCGGCTGACGGATCGGCTCCAGTCAGCCGGCGTGCCCATAGTCGCGATCATCGATCATCATGCACCGCAGGGCCTGCTGGAGGCCGGGTACACCGATATCCGCCCGATCGGTGCCGCCGCCACGATCTTCACCGACTATCTGCGCAGCGCGGAAGTGCTGACGCTCGACGAGAGCAGTCCGCTGCACACACAGCTCGCGACGTCGCTCGTGCACGCACTTCGCAGCGAGACGAACGGCTTCATCCGCGCCGGACCGGAGGAGTATGCTGCGGGCGCCTACCTGAGCCACTTCGCGGACCAGGAGCTGCTCGGCTCGATATTGCGCGTGCAGCGTTCGCGCGGAACGATGGACGTGATACGCGTCGCGCTGACCGACCGTCTGGTCATCGGCGGCTACTCGATCGCCGGTGTCGGCTACCTCCGTCACGCGGACCGTGACGCCATACCGCAGGCGACGGACTTCCTCCAGACCGAGGAGAACGTGCACACCGCGATCGTATACGGAATCCTGCATGGCGAGGGCGATCGCGAGGTGGTCGTCGGCAGCGTCCGCACGAGCAAGGTGACGCTCGACGTCGATCAGTTCCTGAAGACTGCGCTCGGCAGCGATGCGCGTGGCCGCTACTTCGGTGGAGGCCGCAGCCGTGCGGGCGGCTTCGAGATCCCGGTCGGTTTCCTGGAGGGCACCGCCGAGCCGGACCAGCTGCGTCTCAAGTGGGAAGCGTTTGATCAGCAGATCCGGGGGAAGCTGTTGCGCGCGGCCGGCCTGGACAGCGCCGACGATGAGGATGGTTAGGGCTGCTGCGAGCGCTTAAAGGTGTGCAGGAAGGAGGGCTGCTGCGAACTGCTGAACAGCGTGTAAGAAGGGGGATATTGGGGATGTCGGGGGATGTGGAGATCATTCAACTAATGTTTTAACAACGACTCCCATGCTGGCCGGAGAGTGGAAGTCGGCTCCGAGCTCCGGCGCGTGTTGAGTGTCGTTGAAAAGTTTTCGAATCACCAACCTGCCCAATATCCCCCTTCTTACACCCGCTTACTGCAACGCACGCAGCTCACTTCCTGAAGCGAGAACGCGGCGGAAGTCGGCGCGGTGGTCTGCGAAGTTTACGAGGAGCGCCACCTCCAGGCGGGTGGCTCTGAGGTAGGATCTCACCTGTGCGTAGTGTGCCTTGCTCAGGGTTTCCACAGTCTTGAGCTCGACGATGACACGCTGTTCGACGAGGATGTCGAGCCGGTGTATGCCCACCATCTCGCCGCAGTAGTAAACGGCTACCTCTTTTTCGGATTCAATGGCCAGGCGCTGTTTACCGAACTCAATGATCAGCGCTCGCCGATACACCTTCTCCAGAAAGCCGGGCCCGAGGGTCTGGTGTACCTGGATGATGCACTGAATCACACGGCCGGTGAGCTTGTCAGTACGGCAGCTATGAATCTCCCCATCTCCGGTCATCCCAGTATCCCCCTTCTTACACTGGCGGTCGTCGGGGAAGACAAGTTGTCGCAGACGCCGGGCGGTGCGATAGCGGGATGGGCGGCTACGGCGGATGAGCGGCTACGGCGGATGTCGCGGCTACCCCTCCACGAGCTGCCATTCGCAGAGCTCATCACCACGGGCGAGGCAACAGGTGTGGCGGACGCGCTGCGGCTTTCCTGTGGAGAGGAGCAGCTGTTCCTCGATGAGGCCGGTCGGGAGCGTACAGCCTACACCGGTATCATCGAGCTGCGCGGTGGCACAGTCGGAGACGCGGATGGTGAAGGGTTTCGCCGTCTCTACCGCGCCGATCTGGATGCTGCGCAGTGCGCGCGCCGCTGCGCGGCGGGCGGAGCGGAGGCCGAGCCGTGCGGGTGCACGGTGGAGGATGCGCGTCCACAACTCGGGCGCGCGGCGGTAGTGCCAGCGGGCCATGCGCTGGCCGGTCTCGCGGAGGATGGGCTCGGCATCCGGCCGTCGCATGACGAGGCGGATCAGGCTCATCACCTCGTCGACAGGTACGGCGCGGCCGGATTTGTTGGCGGCTTCATATCGGAAGATCTGCGTCTCGATCACGCCCGTGAGGCCGAGTCGGCGCGGCAGGCTTATCGTCAGATCCTCGTCCTCCAGGACCTCGCCCGGACGGTCATGCGATCGGATGGATTCGAGCAGCGCGAGCGGGAAGGACGCGGCGACCTGTCCCTCGAAACGCGGCTTCACATTGGCTTCCTGGCGTGACATCTACCTCTCCGGGGAAACGCGCCCCTGCGGCAACGGGGCGATGCAGCGGCGCGACAATCTACAGCCCGCGGCGTCGCCGGCCAGTAGGGACGGGGCAGGAATCGGGCCCGCATCCTGCGTTGGCACGGTGTGGAACCGCAGCATGTTTTTCAGGGCAAGCGAGGCAAAATGGTCGATCACAATTGCGTATTCTGCCGGATCATCGGCGGCGAGGAGATGGTGAGCCTGGTCCACGAGGACGACAGGACACTGGCGTTCCTCGACATTCAGCCGATGAACAAGGGCCACACGCTGATCGTGACGAAGGATCACCACGAGACGCTGTTCGACCTGCCGGAAGATCTGGCCGCCCACTGCCTTGCCGTCGCACGACGCATCGCCCCCGGTATCCAGCGCGCGATGGATGCGCAGGCGATCAACATCTTCAGCGCCAATGGCAAGGCCGGTGGCCAGGACGTGCCGCACTTCCACCTGCACCTCATCCCCGTGCGTGAAGGCGAGCCGTTAGCGCTGCAGCTGCCACTGCCGGATGCGCCGATCCCATCGCGCGCAGATCTCGACATGACTGCTGCGCGGGTCGGCCGCGCCATTCAGG
>DATABQ010000474.1:0-4602 GCA_036259495.1 Longimicrobiales bacterium
AGCCGCGCACCCCACGGGGGTGCGCGCGCAGCGGTCCTGCTGGCGGTGCTGCTCACTGCCGGCTGCGACCTGGACAATCTGCTCGATGTACCCGATACGGAAGTCGCCACGCCGCAGAGCCTCGAGGGCCTCGCCGGCCTGCCCGTGGCGCTCGCCGGTGCCAAGGCCGACTTCCAGCTGGCGTACGGCGGCGGCACCATCGAGGGACAGGTCAACATGGTGGGTTTGTTCACCGATGAGCTCCACTACGCATCCACGTTCCCAACGCGCATTCAGGTGGACACGCGCGAGATCCAGAGCACGAACAGCACGATGGAGCCGATCCACCGATTCCTGCACCGCGCACGTGCACTCGCGCTCACGTCCGCCGAGCGTCACGCGGAGCTGCGGCCGAACACCGCCGGCCACGCGGAATCGCTCAACCTGTACGGCTATTCACTCATCCTGTTCGCGGAGAACTACTGCTCCGGCGTCCCGCTGAGCCGTGTGACGCCGACTGGCGCGGTCGAGTACGGGGAGCCGCAGACGACGCAGCAGCTGCTCGAAGCGGCAGTGACGGCGTTCGAGCAGGCGTACGCCGCGGCCACCACCGCGGGCGCCGCCGACCAGCAGCACCTCGCGCGCGTCGGTCAGGCCCGTGCACTGCTGAATCTCGGTCGCTTCGATGAAGCATCCGCCGCGGCCAACGATGTGCCAACCGACTTCGTGTATCTCATCTACCACTCCGAGAACTCGGACCGTCAGAACAACGGATCGTACGTATATCAGTACGTCGGTCGGCGGTGGTCGGTCGCGAACAACGAAGGCACGAATGGCCTGCCGTTCCGCGCGGCGATGGATCCGCGCGTGCCATGGATGCAGGGTACCGGGGCGCAGGAGCTCGCGTTCGACAACAGCCCGCTCTACCTGACGCTCCGATATTCATCGCGCTCATCACCAACGCCGCTCGCCGCTGGCGTCGAAGCCCGTCTGATCGAAGCGGAGGCGGCACTGCAGGCGGGCAGCGCGAACTGGCTCACCACGCTGAACTCCCTGCGTGCTTCGCCGCCGCCCTACTATTCCGAAGGGGCGTTCCCCGGCATTGAGTCAATGGCTGCGCTCGCCGATCCCGGCAGCGATGCCGCACGAGTGGACCTGCTGTTCAGGGAACGGGCATACTGGATGTACCTGACGTCGCATCGGCTCGGGGATATGCGCCGTCTCGTGCGCCAGTATGGCCGCCCGGCATCGAGCGTGTTCCCGACCGGCGAGTGGGGTACCTGGTCGGCCGACAAGACCGGTGTCTACGGGAGCGACGTGAACTTCATCATACCGTTCGACGAGCAGAACAACCCGAAGTTCACGGGTTGCCTGAATCGCGACGCCTAGCCGTTCCGTTCCACGTCAGGACCGTCCAGCTAGACCGACGGGCGGTCCTGACGCACGACTTCCGCGACCCTGCGAATGAGCGCGGCCGGAGTGAAAGGCTTCTCGAGAAAATCTCCGCCTTCGAGGTCCAGCTCCGACTCGGCATAGCCGGACACGAACAGCGTCG
Source organism: Longimicrobiales bacterium (assembly GCA_036259495.1). Classification (GTDB taxonomy): domain Bacteria; phylum Gemmatimonadota; class Gemmatimonadetes; order Longimicrobiales; family RSA9; genus SH-MAG3. The sequence goes on from DATABQ010000474.1 coordinate 1,535, forward strand.
GCAGGTGAATGCCCCGATTGCGCAGCTCTGCAACGAGCTCGCGACCCCCCATCCCGCGCATCATCAGATCGGTCACGATGAGGTCGACCTCACCGCTCCGCGCGATCATGATCTGGAGTGCTTCGGCACCGTCGGCGGCGGAGATCACGGTCCACCCGCGCAGCTCGAGGATGCGTGTGGTGAGCCGTCGCACGGAGTCTTCATCCTCCACGACGAGCACCGTTCCCGGCGTGACGCCTGGCTGCTCCGGCGACACTTCGGCGTGGCTTTCGCCCAGTACGGCCCCTGATGCCGCAGGGAGATAGATCCTGAAAACCGTACCCTGTCCGGCCGCGCTGTAGAGATGGATATGGCCTCCGCCCTGCCGCACGATCGCCCAGACGGTGCTCAGGCCGAGACCCGTCCCTTTGCCGTGACTCTTCGTGGTGAAGAACGGCTCGAAGATCCGCTCCTGAATGTTCGGCGGAATGCCGGGGCCGGTATCGCTCACAGTCAGGAGAACGTACTCGCCGGCCTCGATCTCACCGCCGGCACCCTGCAGCGGCTCTTCAATCCGCAGGTATTCGACGGCGATGCGGATGCGGCCGGAGCCCTCCATCGCATCGGACGCATTGATCACGAGGTTGGTGATGACCTGCTCCAGCTGACCGCGGTCTGCGAGCACTTTCGCCTGAGCGTCCGGGAGCGCTGTCGTGATTTCGACACCTTCCTGCACGAGGCGGTCGAGCATGCGCTTGAGATCGCGCACGACTTCGCGGGCATCGATCAGCTGCGGATCGATGCGATCCTGTCGGCTGAATGTGAGCAGCTGTCGGGTCAACGCGCGGCCACGATCGGCAGCACGCTCGATCTCGATGAGATCCGACCGCAGCGCGTCGTTGCCTTCCGCCGCTTCGAGCAGAAGGGATGCAAAGCCGCGAATGCTGGTGAGCAGGTTGTTGAAATCGTGAGCGACGCCACCGGCGAGTCGGCCGATCGCCTCCATGCGCTGCGCGTGATGCAACTGCTCTTCGATTCTGCGCTGTTGTGTTATGTCGGTGAATGTCACGACCTGGCGGGCACTGGCATTGCCCTGATGATTGTCGCCGATCCGGATGAGGAGCCAGACGGGATCCGCGTCGGGGCGAGCATCGAGGCGAGCTTCCATCGTGTGATTCCGGACGTCGGCTGTCCTGGTTCGCTCCCACAGCCTGTGCGCAGCGTCGCGATCGCTCCGATCGAGCGCCTCCCACCATGGCCGCCCGTGCCACTCCTCCTCCGGCCGGCCGGTGAGCTGTGACCACATCCAGTTGGCGACGAGCACGCTGCCGGAGTGATCGCATTCGACGATGCCGACCGGCGCGAGCTCGCGCAGTCGCGAGAGCCGGAACTCGGATTGAGCGCGCCCCGTCTCCGACTGCGTAAGCGCACGGTGCGTGAACGCAGCGCCGAGCAGACTCAGCAGAAGAAGCAGTGACCATCCCGTCAGGCGCAGCCGGTATGCGCGATTCCGCTCCTCTACGGAAGCGCGGAGCGAGTTGTTGATCTCGCGCTCCAGCGCAGCGGCCGCCTGCTCCGCGGAGGAGAAGCTCTGTCGCAGGCGCACGGAACTGTTCGATTCGTTCGCGAGCATGTAGTCGAATCGCGACAGCGCTGCTCGGTACGTCTGAGCGAGCCGGATCAACGTGCTGTCCGATTGCGGCGCTGCCGCGAACGCGAGGATGGCGCTCCGCCCCTGCCGCCAGTTCTGGAGGGCGTGACCAGCAGCACGCAGCTGCGCCTGGGCCGATGCCTGATCGAACGTCCGGTCGCCAGCGGCCTGCCGGCTGTGGATGAGGTACGCGTTGATCAGGCGACGCCTGCTCTCCTGCACGTTCTCGAGGCTGTTCGCGGTCTGCTGCAGGAGACGGTGAGCATCGCTGTGACTCCGCCGCAGCATCTGAATCGACAGCAGGGCGAGTGCGATGATGGTGAGCATCGGCCACCACGCCCGCAGGAATGCACGCAGAGCATTCCTGCTCATTGGCTGGCTGCGCACACGCTCGCAGCAGAGTCGGTGCTGCCGGCGCGCGCTACGGCACATCCTGCCTCTGCTTCGGTGAACCCGAACGGCGCCACGATCTCGAGGTGCGATGCCGAGCCGATGAAATCGCTCAGGACCGAGTCGAACGCCACGGCCAGCACTTCGTCCTCGTGTCTGAACGCGAATGCCGGACAGCCGCCCGAATGCTCCAGCACCTCCTGTGGCAGCATGCGCGCGTCCAGCATCAGGGCAGAGTCCCGCTTCACGAGATTGCGGGCAGTCGGAGCTGATATCGCCAGCACGTCCGCCACACTGTCGAGCACCGCTGCCGCTGCCGTCGACAGATCAGGTACCACCACCACGCTGTGATCCGTGGAGCCGTACTTCTCGAGCGCCGCATGTTCCACCGATCCCTGGATGACGGCGACACGGCAATCATCGCAACTGTCGTCTGCGTCGGCTGCTGCATTGTCTGCGTCCGCCTTTTCCATGCGGGCGGTCGCGCGTCGTCCGACGAGCAGTGGCTGCACGCATGCTGAAGGCATTGAGAAGCGCACCTGTTCGCTCCGCTTCTCCGACACGAACATGCCCGATGCGATCACATCGATACGGCCGACAGTCAGCGCGTCAGTGAGATCATGGAAGGGCAGTGGATACCACTCGATCTCAGGGATGTCGAGCTCGGCCGCTGCCCATCGCAGGATCTCAGGCGCCTCGCCTGACGGCTCACCCGTGCCGCCATCGACAAAGGCATACGGTGGCTCGATGGCGAAACCGGCGCGCAGACCTGCGGTACGCACGCGATCCAGCGCATCGGGATCATCCCGATGCGTACAGCCGAGTGTGACGAGCAGGATCCATGGCAGACGCAGCGCTGTGCGTCCGCGCAGGGACATCACGTCCATTGGATCTGTCCTTTCGAACGCACCTGACTCCGGGGGAGTGGTGCACCGGGCGACGAGGCGAGGAGCTGCATGCCTACGGGTGGAATTCTAAACAAACATTTGCAGGATGTGCAACCGCGGCGCCGACACTATCTGCACAGGAGTCGCACTCATGCAACAGA
>DATABQ010000475.1:0-5939 GCA_036259495.1 Longimicrobiales bacterium
CGAGGAACTGCTCGCGGAGGAGGGCGTCCGCATCGACGCCTCGTTGCACTGCCCGCACCACCCTGACTTCACGGGGCCCTGCGACTGCCGCAAGCCCGCGCTCGGGCTCTACCGGCGTGCCGAGCGGGCGCTGGGGCTGAATCTCGCGGCTTCGATCTTCGTGGGTGATCGCATAACCGATGTGCTTCCCGCGCTGTCCACCGGCGGGCGGGGATATCTGGTTCGCACCGGCTATGGTGCGGTGCAGGCGGAGCGCGTTCCGGACGGGATAGAGGTGATCGACGACCTGCGGGCACTCGCCCGGATCCACGGCGGGCGTTGACACCCGTCACCGCGCGAAAGTACGTTCCGGCGCATATTCATCAGGCGTGAAACCCGCACGTCGGCCAGGGGTACACCATGGACGACATTCCGGGTCGACCCTTTAGGAGGATGCGATGACCATTACGGTCACTCCGACCGCGATAGCGGAAGTTCAGAAGTTCATTGAGGAGCAGGGCGCCACTCAGGACGCGGGGCTGCGTGTGGCAGTTCTGCCCGGCGGCTGTTCCGGTTTCCAGTACGGCCTCAACATCGAGGATGAGGCGCAGGAGGATGACGAGATCCTGGAATCCAACGGGGTCAAGCTGTTCGTCGACCCCTTCAGCGGCCAGTATCTCGACGGCGTGGAGATCGATTACGTCACAACGATGATGGGCGCCGGCTTCACGTTCAAGAACCCGAACGCCTCCGGCGGCTGCGGCTGCGGCAGCTCGTTCACGGCCTGATCCGCGGCGTTGCGAGACATTTTCCGGGCCCGCGGTGTATAAGCCGCGGGCCCGTAGCATATCGGAGACAACAGGAGCATCCGCGATGAGCGTTGCCGCTGCACCACTCACGAGTCCGCTGCATTACTCGAAGCTGACCCGCGACGAGCTGGTCGGGCGCATTCACCAGCGCAAGCGCGAGCTCAATGCCGTGATCCTCGGCCACAACTACCAGCGCGGGGACATTCAGGACGTCAGCGACTACGTCGGCGACTCGCTCGGCCTCTCGCAGGAGGCCGCGTCCACGCCTGCCGACGTGATCGTCTTCTGCGGCGTCCATTTCATGGCCGAGACCGCCAAGATCCTGTCTCCCACGAAATCCGTGCTGATGCCGGACCTGAAGGCCGGCTGCCCCATGGCCGATTTCGTGACCGGCGAATCGCTGCGTCAGATGAAGCAGCGCACCCCGAACGCAGCTGTCGTCGCATACGTGAACTCCACGGCCGAGGTGAAGGCAGAGTCGGACATTTGCTGCACCAGCTCGAACGCCGTTCAGGTCGCAGAGTCCATCGATCGCGACCGCCCCATCCTCTTCGTCCCGGACCGAAACCTCGCCAGCTACGTCGCCGAACGGACCGGCCGCGCCATTCGCAGCGCATCGTCGAAGACGCCTACGGACGATCCCGGCGAGATCATCGCCTGGGACGGCTACTGCTACGTGCATGATGATCTCGTGCTGGACGAGCTCGACGCAGCGCAGGCTGCGCATCCGAACGCCCGTGTCGTGATCCATCCCGAAGCCCGGCGCGACCTTCTCGAGCGCGCCGACTACGTCGTGTCCACGTCCGCGATGGCGGACCTGGCAGCGAAGCATGATGAGCTGATCATCGGAACAGAGCGCGGCCTGATCGACCGTCTGCACCAGCTGTATCCCGAGAAGACGATCGTCCCGCTCTCACGGGCGGCGATCTGCGGCAACATGAAGGTGAACACGCTCGCGAAGCTGGCCTGGTGCCTCGACCATGAGCGCCACGAGGTGGTGCTGGACGAGGACATCCGCACGCGAGCCGAGCGCGCGCTGCGCGGGATGCTCGAGCTTTCCGGCGGCTGGCGCGCGCCGACCGACGCCGAGGAGCAGATCGAGGCGGCTGCACTGGCGCGGAGCGGCTGCGGCTGCGGGTGAGCCAGACCGGGTGCCTGTGCATTCGCTGCCGCCGGGCAGCGGACGCGGCAACATGATCTGACGCGTACTCCGGTGCTGCCGCGCCGGTGTTTGCCGATGGCGCGGCGGCTGCCTACTTTCCGCGCCATGATCCTGCAGATCAGACCATTCGTTGCGCCGGGATTCGGCGAGAACGGCTACATCGTGTGGCGCGACGGCTCCACCACGGCCGTGGCGATCGATCCCGGCAACAGCATTGCGCCCATGCTCGAGCTGCTCGGCGACGAGGGGCTCCAGGTCGGCGCCGTGCTGCTGACTCACGCACACCTCGATCATGTGGAAGGGGTCGCACGACTGGTACGCGAGACGTCCGCGCCCGTGTATCTGCATCCTGCAGATCGCTTTCTCTACGATCACGTTGCGCAGCAGGCGCAGCAGTTCGGGATGCGCGTCGACACTCCGCCGGACGTGAGCCATCAGCTGCAGCACGATCAGGACCTCGTGATCGGCGATGTTACGTATCGCGTGCTGCACGCACCCGGTCATTCTCCCGGACATGTCGTTTTCCTCGTCCAAGAAGCGGAATGCGCATTCGTCGGCGATGTGGTCTTTCAGGGATCGATCGGACGCAGCGACCTTCCCGGCGGTGACTTCACGCAGCTCATTGCGTCGATCCGCGCGCAGGTGCTCACACTGCCGGACGACACGACGCTCTATCCCGGACACGGTCCGCCGACCACGGTCGGACACGAGCGTGCGACGAATCCGTTTCTCATCCCGCAGTACGGCGGCGGCCTGGCGTGAGCATGCGCCTCGCCGTGTTCGCATCAGGCGGCGGATCCAACCTGCAGGCCCTGCTCGACCGCTTCGCGGGCGCGTCTCACGTGACCGTCGCACTCGTGGTAAGCGATCGCGCGGGTTCCGGCGCGCTGGCTCGCGCGGCCGCGGCCGGTGTGGACGCCGTTCACGTCCGCGTCGGCGGCAGGCCGGAGCCTGATGTGGCAGGCGATCTTCTGAGTGCACTCACGGCGAACGGCATCGATCTGATCGCGCTGGCCGGCTATCTACGTCTGGTGCCGCCAGCGGTTGTGCAACAGTTCCGCGAACGGATCCTCAACATCCATCCTGCGCTGCTGCCGGCATTCGGCGGGCCGGGCATGTACGGCCGGCACGTGCACGAGGCCGTGCTCGCTGCGGGCTGCCGCGTCACGGGTGCAACGGTACACCACGTGGATGAGCGGTACGACGAGGGTCGCATCGTCGCGCAGTGGCCGGTGCCAGTCCTCGCGGGCGATGATGCCGCGACACTGGCCGAACGCGTGCTCCGCGTCGAGCACCGTCTGTATCCTGCCGTTGTGGATGCGATCGCACGCGGTGTCACAGAGACTGATACGCTGCCCGGCGAATCTTTCACACTGACCGCGGATGACATTCCGCCGGATGACCATCTCGTCGCGATCGCGCGGACCTGACCGGATGATCACCTCACCGCGATCGCGCGGACGTGACCGATCATCATCTCATCGCGATTGAGCCGACCTGACCGATCATCAACTCATTGCCATCTGCGACCTGACTGGAGCACCTGATGCCTCGTGCCTTGCTGAGCGTTTCTGACAAGACCGGTATCGTGGATCTCGCACGCGAGCTACACGGGATGAAATGGGACATCCTGTCGACGGGAGGCACCGCGCGGATGCTCCGCGAAGCCGGTCTGCCGGTGCGCGACGTGAGTGAGGTGACCCACCATCCCGAGATGATGGATGGGCGCGTGAAGACGCTGCATCCGGCCGTGCACGCCGGCATCCTCGCACGGCGTGAGCGACCGGACGACATGGCGGCTCTCGAAGCCCATGGTTACGCACCGATCGACATGGTGGTCGTGAATCTCTATCCGTTCCACGAAGCCGTCGCCGCCGGAAGCGAGCTCGGCGTGGCGATGGAGAAGGTGGACATCGGCGGTCCGACGATGCTACGTGCGGCCGCAAAGAACCATGCATCGCTCCTCGTCATGGTCGACCCGCAGGACTACGCCCGCGTCGCGGACGCGCTCCGCGAGGGCGGAGAGCTGGTGGATCTGCGCCGTGAGCTCGCAGGCAAGGTGTTCGCCCATACGGCCGCATACGACGCCGCGATCGCCGGCTACTTCGCACGTGCCGCTGGTGGCGGGGCGGGGGAGTGGCCTGCATCGCTGCGTCTCGACCTCTCGCGCGTGCAGTCACTGCGATACGGCGAGAATCCGGACCAGGCCGCGTCGTTCTACGCGGAAGCGGACGCGCCGGCGGGATCCCTGCCGCACCTGCGCCAGCTGCACGGGAAGGAGCTCTCGTTCAACAATCTGCTGGATGTCGAAGCGGCGGTGACAGCGGCAACCGCCTTTGCGGGTGAACAGCCAGCGTGCGTGATCGTGAAGCATACCACCCCCTGCGGCGTCGCGGTCGCGGGGTCACACCTCGAGGCGTATCGAAAAGCACTGAGCGGCGATCCGGTGTCGGCCTTCGGCGGCATCGTGGCCGTGAACGGCACGCTCGAGGCTGACGTGGCAGCCGAGCTCGCGAGTACCTTCCTCGAGATCGTGATTGCGCCCGCGTTCAGCGAGGAAGCGGTCGCGGTACTCACGAAGAAGAAGAATCTGAGATTGATCGAGCTGCCGATCGAGCCTGCGACGGCCGGTGAGCTGGATTACAAACGTGTCCGCGGCGGCTTCCTGGTGCAGCAGCGCATGAGCATGCGCATCGATGAGTCCGGCTGGACGATCGCGACGAAGCGTCAGCCCACGCCGAAGGAGATGGACGACCTGCGGTTCGCGTGGCGCGTCGCTGCGTCGGTGAAGTCGAACGCGATCGTGATCGCCGGCGGCGGACGAACCCTCGGAATCGGAGCGGGTCAGATGAGCCGCGTCGACTCATCAAGGATCGCCGTCATGAAGGCGCGCGATCAGAATGCGGATACGAACGGCAGCGCCCTCGCCTCCGATGCGTTCTTCCCGTTCCGCGATGGCATCGATGCCGCCGCGGAAGCCGGTGTGGCATGCATCATCCAGCCGGGCGGCAGCGTTCGCGACGAAGAGGTCATCGGCGCGGCGGACGAGCATGGGATAGGGATGGTGTTTACCGGAAGGCGGGTGTTCCGGCACTAACGGGTGAGCACGGCCTGCCGAGGTGGATGCACGCACGCTCACACGCGCGCATCCGATTCCGGTGGTTCTGCGGGGATGTTCTGGCTGGAGTGGAGTAACGGAGGGGGTGGGATTCGAACCCACGGGGGCTTGCGCCCTCACTGGTTTTCAAGACCAGCTCCTTAAACCACTCGGACACCCCTCCCGGGCAGCAAAGATAACGGGGATTCGTGGCGTGGTACAGGCGCGGATTGGCGGCCGGGCGCGGATGCAGCACACCGGACGCGGAACCCATTCTGCAAACTGTGCCAGTCCAGGCATTTCGGTGTCCCGGGCAGTGGGCTGCCGCGGTTGCTCGAATGTCCGATGATGCCGCGTATAAATCCGGACATCAGCGCGCCCGCCGCTGTGGATGGGCCATGGGTGGTCGCGCCGTTTTGCAGAATGGGTTCCGCGTCCGGGGAGGTGGTCAGCGCGTGCCGCGCTCCCACTGATCCAGGTGCCCGACCAGCTCATCGATCGGTATCGTACGCCGCGTTCGCCGGCCCTCCTCCTGGAACACCACCGCCGACCAGCCCTTCATACCGACAGGCTTCAGTGTGTGACCATCGACTCGGAGCCGCTGTCCGGAAATGGCGCGGATGAGCACGCGCTCATAGCGTGAGCGATCCATGCGCGCGGGCGGGAACAGCTCATCCCACGTGCACAGCCGGCCGACATCCTCGTATTCCTCAGGGCGGTCATCGAGCTCCAGCAGCGAAGGGCTGCGTCCGCGGATCACGGAGCCGATCAGCCGGAACGTGAACGGATCGGAGATACGCCGGATCGAACGCCAGAAATGTCGCACGGTCTTGCCGGAGATGGCGCGCAGACTGAGCCTGCCGTGATGTCGCGTATCCCAGATCGGCTCATC
>DATABQ010000476.1:0-5076 GCA_036259495.1 Longimicrobiales bacterium
AAGAATCGCTTTGATCAGGAAGGGATCGAAATACCGTTCCCGCACACGACCATGTACTGGGGGGAAGGGCAGATGCCCGGGTCCGTTCCCGCAGGCCGCGAGCGCCTCGAGACCTCATGACATTGCGCATCCACAACACCATGACTCGCCGGCTCGAGCACTTCGTGCCGCTCGCATCGCAGCACGTCGGCATCTACGCGTGCGGCCCGACTGTGTATCGTGCCCCGCACATCGGCAACTTCCGCACGTTCGTATTCAACGATCTCCTCCACCGGTACCTGGAGTGGAAGGGATTCGATGTCACGTTCGTGATGAACCTGACGGATGTCGAGGACAAGATCATCAACGAGGCGGCGGGGCAGGGTGTCGCGATCGGCGATGTGACGGGTCCGATGATCGACGCCTTCTTTGCCGACCTGAGCACGCTCGCCGTGCAGCCCGCGGACGTGTATCCGCGCGCCACGCAGCACATCGACCAGATGGTCGACATCATTGCGCGCCTGGTGGAACGCGGTCACGCCTATCGCGCTGCCGACGGTTCCGTGTATTTCGACATTTCATCCTTTCCGCAGTACGGCAGGCTCGCACGGATCGAGGCGCAGACGATCCGCGCAGGCGCCGGCCTCGCAACGCGTGCCGGCGGCATTGATGCCGATGAGTACGAGAAGGCGGACGCGCGCGACTTCGCGCTGTGGAAGAGCGTGAAGGACGTGGACCGGAAAGTGGGCGCCGCTTGGCAGACGCCGTGGGGTGAGGGCCGTCCGGGCTGGCACATCGAGTGCTCCGCCATGAGCATGGCCGCGCTCGGCACCACGTTCGACATTCACACGGGGGGCGAGGACCTGATCTTTCCTCACCATGAGGATGAGATTGCGCAGTCGGAAGGCGCCACGGGCGAGACGTTCGCCCGCTACTGGCTCCACGTGAAGCATCTGCTCGTCAATGGCGAGAAGATGTCGAAGTCGAAGGGCAACGACTTCACGATCGGACAGCTGATGGAGAAGGGCTACACCGCATCGGGCATACGCTACCTGCTGATCAGCGCGCAGTACCGCAAGGAGCTGAACTTCTCGTTCGACGGGCTCGATACCGCGCGCGCAGCCATCCAGCGACTCCTCGATTTCGAGCGCCGCCTGGCCGACATGCCCACTGCTGCCGACGCGCCGTTCTCGCGGCTGCACGAGATCTCCGAACATGCGCTGCGCGATTTCGAGGCGGCGATGGACGATGACCTCAACACACCGAACGCTCTCGCCGTCATCTTCAACTTCGTGCGCGAGTGCAACGCCGAGCTCGATCGCGATGTGCCGACCGCACGCGCCGCCCTGGATGCTGCACAGGACGCACTCACGCGAATGGACAGTGCGCTCGGGATTCTCGAGATCGCGCGGGCAGAGCGCTCGGACGTGGCGGAGGATCTTGCCGTGTGGGTGGAGTCGCTCGTGGCGCAGCGTCAGGATGCACGCCGCCGCCGCGACTTCGCAGAGTCCGATCGGATCCGTGACGAGCTTGCCGCGAAGGGAATCGTCGTGGAGGACACGTCGCAGGGGCCACGCTGGAAGAAGCTGTGAACCGGTAGCAGGCGTCGGAGAGCATGCCGGCGGCTTCGCGGGCGTCGGGCCACACGCACTGAAGAAGTGACATTACCGCTGCCGCCGGCCGCGACTTGACGCGGTCGGTCCTCTGTCGCGAGATTTTCGGGCGCGCCTGGCTCCGGCCGCAGACGTTTCGCTCGCGTAGCTCAGCTGGTAGAGCAGCTGATTTGTAATCAGCAGGTCGTCGGTTCGAGTCCGACCGCGAGCTTTTTCCTGCCCCCAGCGCCGACGTTCGAAATCCACCACATCCCGCGGAGGGATCGCGTGTTTCGCACCGCCGCAGCATCCGTCGTGCTTTCTCTCGCGATCATGCACGTGCCCTCGCAGGTCGAGGCGCAAACGCAGCACCTCGAACAGCTCTCCCGGAAATACACTGCCACGCTCGATGAGATCGCGCGCGACGTACCCGGTGTGATCGGAATAGCGGTTGTCGATCTCACGACCGGCGAGAGATTCGGCGTCAATGAGGGCCTCGTCTTTCCGCAGGGCAGCTCAATCAAGGTTCCGCTGCTGATCGAGCTGTTCAGGCAGGCCGACGAGGGAGCGCTGCAGCTCGACGAAGCGGTGGTCATCGATGAATCGGTGCGCACCGGCGGCAGCGGCATCCTGCGGCATTTCAGCGATGGCGCGAGTGCGCTCTCACTGCGCGACCTCGCCGTGCTCATGATCGTGCTGTCGGACAATACCGCGACGAATATCCTGATCGACCGTGCGGGCATGGACAACGTCAACCGGACCATGGCCGCCCTCGGGTTTCCGAACACGAAGCTGCAGCGGCGGATGATCAGGCCGCAGGACAGTGCGGCGGGTCGGGAGAATGTGGCGACGCCTGCGGAGGCGGCCGGCATCATGGCGCGGATCGCCGAATGCGACCTGCCCATGTCGCGCGACTCGTGCGAGGATCTGCGCTCGATCCTCGAGCTGCCGAAGGCGACGCCAGGCAGCATCCCGTCCGGCAGCCGTGTGGCGTGGAAGGGCGGCAGCATCACGGGTGTGAGGGCGGGCTGGGGCATCATCGATCTGCCCGGCCGCCCGTTCGCCATCGGCGTCATGGTCAACTACACCGACGGCGCCGCTGCCGAGGATGCTATCGCAGCCGTCGTCGAAGCCAGTCACGCGCATTTCGCGCGGCTCGCGGGCGTCACGTCGCACGGTGCACGTGTCCCCCTGCGATACCTGGACCCGCCATCGCGGAACTGATGCCGCTCACCGAGATCGCACGAAGGCGCCTGTGACGCGCGCGCAGCGTTCGCCCCCGTCCATACCTGTCATAGATGATCTGCTCGCCGAGCTTGCCGCGGCACCTGCCGGCGGCCGTGCGGTGTTTCTCCAGATGGGGGACCGTACCGCGACCGAGGCGACCGTCAGCGAGTTCGTGAGACGCGCCCGACGTACCGATCGGCGCCTGCGCATCGCTACTGCGAGCGCAGCGGATCCCCGCACCCCGGCCTGGCGCCAGGTAGCCCTGCGGCTGACCGGGCGTCACAGGGCGGGAGCCGCGCTGCGTCGGAGTCTCGGCGACTGGGCGGCGATCATTCCACTGATCGGTCCCGTCGTCAGTGCGACCCTCAGCACGATCGCCGAGCTCACCGACCGCTCTCCGCCAGCCACTGCTGCGCTGGGTACTGGCTCCGCCATTGACGACGTCAGACGCATCCTGGCCCATGGCATTGAGGAGCCACGACTCATCGTGCTCACCAACTGTGAGGCGGCGGATGCAGCCGAGCTCAGTGGAGCGTTCGCTCTCATACGGGAGATCGGCCGCACGCGTACCCTTCTGCTCGTCTCAGCTGCCGCCGGGAGCGGCACCACGGCGAGCGGATTCAGGGACCTGATGTGGGAAGCGGAACGCGCGGGCGTGGGACGTCGAATGCTGGTGGACGCTCCTGCACCCGACGACAAACGCAGTGAGCTGCTCCGGTGCGCCGCCGGCCTGGGAGATACATTCGAGGTGGCGCACCTCCTGCACGTTCTCGGCAGGAGCGAAGCGGACATCGAGTCGGACCTCCAGGCTCTCGTGCGTGCAAAGGTGCTCCTGGTGCGCGACACGATCGAGCGAAATGGTGATCTGGTAGACATTTACGCGTTTGCACCGACGGCCGGGCAGAACCGGAATGGACCGGACCCCACGGTGCGCGAGTCCCGGTAACAGTGGTGCAGGTCCGTAGCGCCCGCGCGACATGCGTTGGCGCCTTGCAGTGCCCGCGCGACATGCGTTGTGCCTCGCTGTGTCCGCGCCTCGCTTCGTGTCGCAGTTCCGTACCCGAACGACTCCCGGTAACTCAGGGATACGTCACGGATCCATATTGAAGTGCCGGCGCCGTCGCAACGACGTTCGCCGGTCCTCACCTGCCGGGAGGAACTCATGCTCACAGGAAGTAACGTGCTGCGGTTCGCGCAGCGCAGTACCAGACGCACGGCGGCCCTTACCCTTCTGGCCGCAGCCACCGCATGCGATCAGCCAACTGCCCCGGACGCGGTGGATGGTGTCATGGACACCGGCTCTCCACAGTCCATCGCCTTGTTCGATAGCGAGCCGGAGGACTGCAGTTCCACCGTTCTTCGTGGTTCGAACCCGTTGAACGTCACAGTCACGCTGTCGACCGGGTCGAAGGCCGCCGGCGTGGTCGTGACTGTGCTGAGTCCCGAACATGGCGTGCTCTGCTACGGCGCGACGAACTCCGATGGCCAGGTCAGGTTCAGGAATCTCGGGCAGAACGCTCAGGTACTGCTCTCCGTGCGGGATGAGATCAGCCTCAATGCGCTCCTTCTGGAGATCGTCCCCCCGAGCCCGGTGAGTGCATCTCTACTGTCTGATGCGCCCTCGATCGCTTCGAACCGGCAGGAACCCGTGCTCGTCGGGGGCGACACGTGTGACGATGATCGTCCGCTCACCTGGGCGAACTACATGGAGCTCCGGGCGCAACCGTGCCTCCTCACCGGCGAATCCGTGGACCTGCACCTGCAGCTCAACGGGAACGCGCCGCAGCTCCACGCGCGCGTGCTGGACGCTTCCAACCAGCCGCTGTCCGGTGTGATCGTTGCGGCACTCTCTCCGGCGACCACCACATCGTCCAACCTCGAGCTACTCTGCCCCGTGCTGCCCTGGATCGACCAGGAGGAGTGCCTGACCAACTCGAACGGTCCTGCCCTGCTGCAGTCGCTCGGTCTGACCGACGCTGATGGCCGCATCGGCCTCGGCGTGAGCTTCGGTCGTGATGGCCAGCCCGTCGTGATGGAGACTATTGCGGAGGAAGGTGGCCAGACGCTGTTCGGCACGCTCTTCCAGACGACCGGCGGAGAGCATTCGCTGCTTACTTCGCCTGGCATGTGCACCGTCGAAAAGGTCGAGGACAGCTCCGAGCCGTCCGGCAGCTCCGAGCTCGACATCCGCTACAGTGCGCACAGCGTCGGCCTGGCCACTGCGCTCACGGACCCCTCGTCGCCCGTATCCGTGCCTGCGCTGGTTCCCGTCAACAGC
>DATABQ010000477.1:0-2534 GCA_036259495.1 Longimicrobiales bacterium
CGGAAGCTGCTGGAAGGACGGCGTGTCGACGCGCCGCCACCGCTGGTCGAAGAGTATGGCGAGGAGCTGAAGGGCTACGCGCGCGCGAGCGCCGCCGGGCGCGCGGCGGCCTGAGGCGTTTGCCGCTCGCCGCCGCCGACGGTATCTTGCAGCCGTTGGCCCAGACCCCTGCAACGTGACCGGGAGCGCAGCTCAAACGATGGCCAGTCCGAGCGAAAATGGCGCCGAGCCTTCCGGCGAGAGGCGTCTGCATCCCGAGGTATTCCTTGCGCGACGGCGCGCGCGACTCGAGCACCTGCTGCAGCATCCGCTCGTGCCCCCGCGCTCGTCCGGAGTGAGTGAGGATCGCCGTCAGTTCCTGCGTGAAGAGGCCGAGGAGCTCTACTGGAACGAGCTGGAGTGGGAGAAGCTCACATCCGAAGAGATGTGCAGAGGGGGCAGTGAGCTGGTCGAGCTCACGTTCCCGGGGTTCCTTGCGTTCATCAACGGCCTGCTGCTGAAGGAAGTGAACCAGGATTCTCTGGCGCCCGCAACACCCCGCCCGGAGGTGGTCGAGGACGTCCTGCTGTTCCTTTCCCGTCGCTATCTCGAGCTGCTCGCCGAGACGGAGCCCGGGCGCCGGCTCGAGCGCGAGATGACCGAGCGACTCATCGATCTGGTGCTGTACCGCCTGCACGGCCTGCCCGTCGACGGCTTCGATCCTTTCGCGCTGTCGCGGCACGACGAGGATTGATGTCCCGCCACAGCGTGCTTGCGGGAGCTCCCCTGCTGATCGCGCATCGGGGCGGCTCCGGTCTCGCTCCGGAAAATACGATCCCGGCATTTGTGAACGGAGCCGAACGGTGGGCTGCGGACATGATCGAGCTCGACGTGCGCGCATCGGCGGATGGCCGGTGCGTCATCATGCACGACGAGCTGGTGGATCGCACGACGAACGGCACCGGCGCAGTGGCGGCCATGCCGCTGGCACAGCTGCGCGAGCTGGACGCCGGGTACCGCTTCACGCCCGATGGCGGCGCAACGTTCCCGTTCCGCGGCGCGGGCGTGCGCATCCCGACGATCGAGGAGGTCCTCGAGGCGCTGCCGGCCATGCGCATCACCGTGGAAGTGAAGAGCGGAGATGCACAGGCTCCGCTTTTCGATGCGATCCGCCGGTTCAATGCGCGTGATCGTGTGATCGCGGCCGGCATGTTTGACCGTGAGCGCTGGCTGTTCGGCACGTACGATGGCGCCGTCAGCGGCTCACTCGAAGAGCTGAAGCCGTTCTGGATGCGGCACAGGATGGGGCTCGGCTGGGTCAAGGCGCCGCCGTGCGACGTCGTGCAGATACCTGAAGTATGGAACGGCCGCCGACTGGTGACGCCGCGCCTCGCGCGCGACCTGCGGCGCCACGGCATACCGCTGCACGTATGGACCGTGAACGATCCGGCCGACATGCACCGTCTGCTCGACTGGGGCATCGCAGGGCTGATCTCCGACCGTCCTGACATCCTCGGCAGGGTATTGCACGAGCGGGTAGGCCGGCCGCTTGCACCGGCGCAGCGCGAAACGACGTGACACAGCGCGCGTCAAGTTCGCTGCGAGAGCGCCTGGCTGCAGAGGCAGGACGCATGATCGGCGACGGGCAGCGTATCGTGGTCGCACTGTCCGGTGGTCTCGACTCCGTCGTGCTGCTGCATCTGCTCCGGTTTCACCTCCGGCGCGAGGTGTACGCGGCACATTTCGATCATGCGATGCGTGTGGACAGCGGTGCCGATGCACAGTGGGTGAGCGGCCTGTGCCGCGCGTGGAGCGTGCCGCTCGAGACCGCGCGCGCCGAAGATCCTCCTCGCTCGGAGGCGGCGGCGCGGGAGATGCGCTACACGTTTCTCGTGGCCGCGGCCGAGCGCATCGGCGCCGACGCCATCGTGACCGCACACCATGCCGATGACCAGGCGGAGACGGTGCTGTTCCGCCTCGCGCGGGGAACCGGCGTGGCGGGCCTCGCGGGCATTCCGGTGCGCCGCGGAATCGTGGTGCGGCCACTGCTCGCGTTCACGCGCGCGGAGCTCGAGGCGTACGCACGTGTGAGCCGTATCCACTGGCGCGATGATCCGACGAACCGGAGCCTGCGCTATGCGCGCAACCGGATCCGCCACCGCGTGCTGCCGGAGCTCGAGCGCGCGCGACCGGGAGCGACACGGCGGATCGCACGGCTGGCGCGCGCGGCCGCCGCGGCGGAGCGGGCGTGGCGCGGCATTGTGGAGGCGGCGATGAAGGATGTCGTGGAGTGCAGCGATGAGCGCGGATTCGTGCTTGCCAGAGAACGGCTGCTCGCGTATGATCCGCACGTTCGCGCGCGCGTGATACGCCATCTGCTCGATCGACTCGGCAGCAGGCCCGATCGCGCCGGAACCCGCTCTGCCATGACGTTTATCAACTCGGGCACGAGCGGCGGCATCATGGAGCTGGCGGGCGGTGTGCGTCTGGAGCGCGAGTTCGATCGTCTGAACCTGCGGTCCGTGCCATCCGAGCCGCAGCAGCCGGATGCCGCG
>DATABQ010000478.1:0-2801 GCA_036259495.1 Longimicrobiales bacterium
GCGGAATCGACATGTGCACGACTCATCCAGCCATGGCCACGGGGGTTCTGATGCCAGGTTACCTGCTCAATGGAGACGTCATGGCGGATGTGGAGGTGCTGGAGGAGGGCCGGTCGGCCGCGGAGCAGCTGCTGGGCGACATCGAGGAGATGGAGGCGGGTGAGGAGTTCGGAGAGTTCAGTGAGTGGCGTACAGGGTGGGATGGGGAGAGCGTGTTGGTTTGGAGGCCGAATCTGGTGATCAGTGCGGAACGGATGCGGAATGCCCGACTCGTTGACTCGGATCCGTTATCCGTCACGATCACAGACGGGAGCCCGCGGGCGGTGCGAAGCCGCTCGAGCACATCAATCACGCGCATGGACTGAAGCGAGTGGACTGCCTCGATCGCGAGGCACTCCCGGCTGTACTCGTCGATAATGTTCAAGCACCAGGATCCGCGTAATCACATACGCGGCGAACGGGACCGGTACCAGGCAGGCGGAGGTCCGTCCGTCGATAGACGTCAGGTCTGACTCGACACAAAAGTATGCCGACGTGCCGCGTGCGCCATGCTTTTGTCGCCGTCACCAGCGAGCCCTGGCGCCGAAAGCTCGCCTGCCGCGCACCAATCCGGTAATCTCACCCCGACGTGTGACACCCAGCAGGAGACACTCAATGGCACGCACCGAATCGACAATGCTGGAGCTCGGCACCACCGCTCCACCTTTCAGTCTCCCCGATGTCGACGGCACAACCGTCTCGCTGGACGATTTCGCCGACGCACCGGCTCTGCTCGTGATGTTCATCTGCAATCACTGCCCCTTCGTGAAGCACGTGCGGGATGAGCTCGCGCGCATCGGTCGCGACTACGGCGAGCGCGGCGTTGCGATCGTGGCAATCAGCTCGAACGATGCAGATGCGTATCCGGCAGACTCACCGGAGATGATGCGGAAGGAGAAGCAGGACGCCGGCTACACGTTCCCGTACCTGTACGACGAGGCGCAGGAAGCGGCACACGCGTACAGGGCCGCGTGCACACCGGACTTTTACGTGTTCGAAGGCGAGCGCCGCCTCGTCTATCGCGGCCAGCTGGATGACAGTCGCCCGTCGAATGGCGTTCCGGTAACCGGCGCCGATCTCAGAGCAGCCCTCGACGCCGTACTGGATGGCCGCGTCGTCCGCGAAGAACAGAAGCCGAGCCTCGGCTGCAACATCAAGTGGAAGCCGGACAACGCACCGGCCTGGTGGGGCTAGAACCCACCGGGCACCACTGAGCTGATCAACGCACGCGCGCTACGAACCAACTCGCGGTCCGAACCACGTGACCAGCGCGTCCTCCAGCCCCGCCTGCCCCCCGTCGCCCATCCACGCCACATATCCATCCGGCCGCACCAGCACTGCGGCAGGCGCCGGCACCACACCAATCGCCGGCAGCTCCCACGCTCCATCGTACGTCGCATCCACCGACTGAACGCGATCCGACCACGACCCAACCTCGACCTCGCCGGGCTCGCGAAAGTTGAGCAGCACCGCACGCGCATCGTGCAGCAGCGTGAACACCCGCACCGGACCGTCCGCGGTAACGACGTCGAGGTCCGGCATGCGACGACCGAGCAGTGGGTGCCCCTCGCCCAGATCGTATCGGATGTCCAGCCCCGACAGGCGCCCCGCGATTCGCCTGCGCGGCTCATCCATCGCGAGCAGCTCGGACACGACATCGCGTAACGCGTCCGTTCGATCATTCGCGCGGAGCAGCGCGACCTGCGCCATCGTGTCGCGCAGCACGCGCGCACCGACCGGGTGCCGCTCGGCGTGATACGTGTCCAGGAGCTCTTCCGGCGATGTCCCCCTGACCACCTGCGCGAGCTTCCATCCGAGGTTCACGGCATCCTGCACACCGGTGTTGAGGCCCTGTCCGCCCACCGGTGAGTGCACGTGCGCAGCGTCGCCCGCGAGCAGAACACGTTCCTTGCGGTAGGTCGCGGCCTGCCGCGTCATGTCGGTGAATCTGGAGATCCACGCGGGATTGTGGATGCCGTAGTCGGTTCCACAAATCGCGATGAGCGCCTCGCTGAGATCGCGCAGCGTGGGTTCGCTGGTGGCGCCGACCTGCTGCTCGGGGACCATGACCTGTACCGGTCCCTCATCGCTGAATACCACCTCGCCGTCGCGGATCTCATATTCCAGCCGGCCGAAGGCATACATGCCGCGGGCAGTGCGATGGGTGCCCAGTGGCGGCTCAACGGTCGTCTCGACCGCAGCGATCAGGCTGCTCATCGTCGGATCCCAACCGGGGAAATCGATGCCCGCCGCTTTGCGGATGGTACTGCGCCCACCATCGCAGCCGACGAGATATTGCGACCGCAGTGAAGTGTCGTCGGAGAGTTCCACGTCCACGCCGGCGTCGTCCTGCGCAAATCTCGTCACCTCGCGACGGCGATGGATCGGCACCCCCAGCTCATCGAGCACCCGGTGGGCGAGGATGCGCTCGATATGGTTCTGCCAGAGCCCGAGGCCATAGGGATGCCGCGTGGGGAAGTCGCTGATGTCCAGCCGGACCGTGGAGAATCCTCCGACCTGCGCCACCTGTCCCTCCGCGAGGAACCGATCGGCGATGCCGCGCTGATCGAGCACCTCGATGGTGCGCGACTGGAGCCCGCCCGCGCGCGAGCCGGCGAGGTCCTGCGTTGGACGTCGCTCGACGATCACGACATCGATGCCAGCGAGCGCGAGCTCGCCCGCGAGCATCAGGCCGGTAGGACCTGCACCGGCGATGACCACCTCATGCGTGCGCGCACCATTCGTCGACCGGGACTTCGGCA
>DATABQ010000479.1:0-14023 GCA_036259495.1 Longimicrobiales bacterium
CGCGAGATCATGATCGAGGCGCCGAACGTCGGCTGGGACGATGTCGGCGGCCTCGACGAAGCCAAGCGTGAGCTGCGCGACGGAATCGAGCTGCCGCTGAAGCACCCGCAGAGTTTCGAGCGCCTCGGCATCCGCCCCGCAAAGGGATTCCTGCTGTTCGGTCCGCCCGGCACAGGTAAGACCATGCTGGCAAAAGCAGTCGCACGCGAGGCCGAGGCAAACTTCATCGCCACGAAATCCTCGGATCTGCTATCGAAGTGGTACGGTGAGTCGGAGCAGCAGGTGACGCGGCTGTTCCAACGCGCGCGGCAGGTGGCGCCGACGGTGATATTCATCGATGAGATCGACTCGATGGCCCCGATGCGCGGTGGCAGCATGGGGGAGCCGGCTGTCACGGAACGCGTGGTGAACACGCTGCTCGCCGAGATGGACGGGCTGGAGGAGTTGCGCGGTGTCGTCGTCATCGCCGCATCGAACCGTCCGGGGCTGCTCGATCCTGCACTGCTGCGCCCCGGCCGCTTCGACGACCTCATTTACGTGCCGGTGCCCGAGCGCGACGGCCGTCTGCACATCCTGAAGATCCACACGCGCAACATGCCGCTCGGCGAGGATGTCGACCTGGAAAACATCGCGGGTCGCACGGAAGGTTACACGGGTGCGGACCTGGAGGACGTCGTGCGACGTGCGGGACTCCAGGCGCTGCGTGACGATCTGAACGTCGAGCGCGTTACAATGAACTATTTCGAGGATGCGCTGAAGGAGACGCGTGCGTCAGTGACGCCGGAGATGGATCGCGAGTATCGTGATCTCGTGCGCACGCTCAAGCAGGAGAGCCCGGCCGGCGGCCGCATCGGATTCAAGGTCGAGCCGGAAGAGCAGCAGCAGCCGCCCCAGCCGGTTGGCGCGGCTGCACGGATGGAGTGAACGGAGATTGGTTGTGGGATTGGGAGTCGGAAAGTAAGCGGGTGTGGGCGAGGCTGTGGGAGTGTTCCCCACTCTCCCAATCCCACTCCGTAACCCCATAACCATCCCGCTCCCGATCCCACAACCAAAGGCGGCCCTCAGGCCGCCTTCATCCAGCGCACGATCTCGCGGCCGGTCGGCTTCTGACCCGTTGCGAAGATGGCCACGCGATAGATTTTCGCTGCCAGCCAGATGACCGCCGCAGCCGTCGCGAACAGCAGCACCAGTGAGACGGCCATCTGCATCCAGTCCACTCCGCCCACACTGATGCGCACGGGCATGACCATCGGCGATGTCAGCGGCACGATGGATCCGATGACGGCGACGGTGCTGTTCGGATTCTGCGCGGCGGCCATCGCGATGAAGAGGCCGAGGATGAACGGCATCAGGACGGGAAACACGAACTGCTGTGCTTCCTGCGGGTTCGTCACGATCGCACCGATGATTGCGAAGAGCGTCGCGAACAGCAGGAACCCGCCGGCGAAGTAGAGCACGAACGCGACACCGACACTCAGCGGCACGCTCGGGAGCACGGACCCTCCGCTCAGCGACTCGATGGTGGACTCGCCCGCACCGAGCGCGCCTGCGATCAGGGCTCCCTGCGTCAGCAGCAATGCGGCGGCAGCGACCCAGATCAGCATCTGAAGCACACCGGCCGAGCCGATGCCGAGCACCTTGCCGACGAGCAGGTCGCGCGCGCGCACTGAGCTGACGATCAGCTCGACAATGCGATCGCGCTTTTCTTCCTGTACGCTGGTCATGATGGACTGACCGTACATGATGACGACGATGTAGATCGCGAATGCCATCCCGAACGCCATCATCAGAGCCGCTTCCGGATTGCCGACCTCACCGCTCTCGCCCGTCTTGACGACGTTCATCGGAACGGCCTCGAGTGCACCGCCCAGACGGTCCTCATCGATGCCTTCCTCGCGCAGCCGCTCGGACTGCACGACGCGCTCTACCGCTCGCCGAAGCTCGTTCGTCACCTGCGAATTCGTCGCGTTGCTGCCTTCGTATTCGACCGTGCCGCCGCTCATCACGTCCGGCGGAATCCAGAGGAAGCCGTCGAGCTCTTCCGCGACGACGCGTCCGGACGCCGTGGCGACGGCATCCTGCTTCGCCGAGGGAGGCGGCGTCTCCACACTGAGAGCGTACGTGGCCCGCTCGATGAATGACGGTCCGTCGTCCTGCTCGTTCATCCGCTCGACCACGCGCTCGCCAATGCCACGGCCCGTCGCATCGAGCAGCGCAACACGATGCTCGCCGCCACCGGCCTTCGCGAGCACGAGGAACTGCAGGCCAAACATGCCGAAGATCAGGAGCGGCCCGACGATCGTGCCGATGAGGAATGCCTTCGAGCCGACGGCCTCGGTGAACTCGCGCTTGATCACTGGTACCATTCTAGACATGAACGAGCTCCTCCTGTGCCTGGGCCGTCTGCGCGCCGACGCGTTCAATGAAGATCTGCTCGAGCGTCGGCTCGGCGATCTCGAAACGGCGGAGTCGCATCCCGCCGCGCACCAGCTGCTGCAACAGCGCCTGCGGATCCGCGCCATCGCGCAGCGTCACCTCGAGCTCAGTGCCGTGCTCCCGAACCTGCGCGACTTCTCCGATCCGGCGCACGCTGCCCGCCGCGTCCGCGCTCCACTCCTCGAGGCGCAGCGCGATGTATTCCGTGCCATGCTCGCGCTTCACGTTCGCAATCGTTCCGTCCGCCACCTTCGATCCGCGTGCGATGATGCACACGTGATCGCAGATGCGCTCCGCATGCTCGATGATGTGCGTGCTGAAGATGATGGTGCGGCCCTTCTGCTTCAGCTCCGTGACGATCTCGCGGAGCACGCGCTGGTTGATCGGATCCAGACCGCTGAACGGTTCATCGAGGACGACGATCTCCGGGTCGTGCAGAATCGCGCCTATGAACTGGATCTTCTGCTGCATGCCCTTGGAGAGCTCCTGCACCTTCGCGTCCGCGCGATCCGTCAGCTCCATACGCTCGAGCCACTCCTCGATCCTCGGCTTCGAGTCGCGTGAGGAAACCCCTTTCAGCTCCGCGAAGAACGACAGCAGCTTCCGCACTTTCATCCTGCGGTAGACGCCGCGTTCCTCCGGCAGGTAGCCGATCCGGTCGAGCCCCTCCTGCGACAGTGGCTCACCCAGAATGCGGATGTCCCCGGTATCCGGCTGAATGATGCGAAGCGCCATTCGGATCGTCGTGGTCTTGCCCGCGCCGTTCGGCCCGAGCAGCCCGTACGTAGCGCCTCTCGGCACGACCAGATCCAGCGGCTTCACCGCCTGGAACGTGTCGTAACTCTTCGAGACGCCGCGCAGCTCAATGGCCGGCGCCGTATCCTGTGACATCGCAGTTCCCTTCATCATCTGTGGTTCGGCCGTGCGGCCGCTCGCCAGGCAGCGGGACCGCAATATACACGAGCGACGGCGTCACCGGGACCGTGAGGCGCGAATGAGCGGTCAGGCGGGGTGAGCGGATCGCTGGCGATCATGAGCTGCAGCCGAGCCGCGAGAGAAAGTTCTCTGCGGCCGGGGAAGACGCTCGATCGTTGTTCGGCTATCGCGGGCACGTGATCGGGTGCGACCAACGAGGGCTCGACCCTGTGCGGCCGTCGCGGCTACCGTATGCGGCCGTCGCGGGCTCGACCGTATGCGGCCGTCGTGGGCTTCCAGGTCCCGTCGGCTCTTTACCGCTCGGCTCTTTATCGCCTGGGCGCGTGCGGGTCTCCAGCTCTGGGGCGCGGGTGCCAGATGCCCGATGCGATGCGATTCTTTGGCGTGAGCTGCCGCGACAGCGCCGGACCCGCCGTGTAGACCCAGCACGGCACGATCTCGCCACCATCGGTCTCGATCTCTACCGCTATCCGCCGGAAGAGCCCTGACCCGACACCTTCATACTCATCCAGCGCGAGTAGCAGATCGGCAGGGCAGCGCCACACTTCGCCGCGCACAGGATCGTTCCCGTAGTAGACGAGCGCCGGAAACCGGCCCTCGATGTCGTACAGCGTGCCGCCAATGGTGCCGTCCGCAACTCTGGAGCATCCCGCCATGAGAGAGGCCGTTGCGCTGCCGCCGGTGCCGCCGGACCCGTCCGCGTGCGGGGCGCTGGCCGCACCAGCCGCGTCGAACGTGTCGACCGGACCAGCCGAACCAGGCGCACTGGCGGCATCGCCCCCACGCAGCGTGCCATACACGAAGATATTGAAGCCGTTCACGAGCTGCGCCGCACCCTTCCGGGTTCGATGCCGCCCGAGTGGAGGATCTTCTCCTGTAGGCGCTGCTCCTGCTCCTCGACGAAGCGGGATACACTGCGCAGGCTGTCCGCGGCGGCGTCGAACTCGGCGGCTGGAAAGTCCGCGGCCTCCGCGTGACGGAGCGCGCCCGCGACGGAATCGAGCTCTGATTCGGCCTTTTCCACGGCGCGGTTGAGGCGGTTCAGCGCCCGCCGTGCTTCTCTGGCTGCTTCCAAAATGCCCCTCCCCCTCAGCGGACGCGGAACCCATTCTGCAGAATGGCGCGTCCAGTCATTCTACCGTCACCGGGACGCATTCCTGGCGGCGAAGCCCCTTGTCGACACGACGGCGCCGATCTCAGGCGGCGAGATGGACACGCGGGGCCACAAAATCTGGCGCGGGATCAGGGGGCGCTACCATGGCTCTCCGGGACATTCTGCAGAGTGGGTTCCGCGTCCGCTGTGCCTGGGGCGTCTGCATCTATCGCCACCACTTCCACTTGCGCACCTTCGACCGACTCCAGCCACACCATCGTACCAGGCTCCACCTCACGCCTCACATAACCGAGCGCGATCGTCTGACCATACTTCGCCGACCAGGCAGCACTGGTGATCCGACCGACCTTCTTCCCGTCCTCGTTCACCAGCGCCGTGTCCGGCGCCGGGGCGGCGATATCGCCGAGCATTACCCGCCGCAGCAGCCAGTTCACATGGCCCCGGTGCAGGATGCGCACGATCACTTCCTGGCCGGTATAACACCCCTTTGTCTGACTGATCGCGCGATCGCGCAAGCCCGCCTCGAGCGGAATCGTGGTATCGATCAGCTCGGCGCCCCAGCGCGGGCTGCCGGCCTCGATGCGCAGGACGTCCAGAGTCGCGAAACCGATCGGCCGGGCACCGGCCGCAATCGCATCCTGCCACACTCCCTCTGCCATATGCGCGGCCACGATGATATCGAACCCGGCCACGCCGAAGTGAGATGTCGCAACCACGATCACGGGGGCGCCATCGATTTCCGTCGTGAACAGTTCGTCCTCCACCACATCGCCGTCCACGTCCATACCGAATAGCTTCGCCAGAACATCGCGCGCGCGCGGCCCGTAAACGCCCAGCTCACTCCATGTATCGTTCGCATCCTCGAATTTCGCGAACAGTGGCGGCACGAACTTGCGCAGGTGCGCCATCAGCGGCTCCGCCGCGGCCGCATCGGTTTCCAGCAGCAGATCCGCGCCGTGCCGCACCACGCGCACATCCGCCACCATCCTGCCCTTCGGCGTGAGCACCGCCGCGTAAACAGCACGGTTCGCGGGCGCATTCACTATATCATTGGAGATCAGGCCCTGGACCATTTTGACAGGGTCGCGGCCGTGCACGCGCACGATGCTGCGATCGGCGCGCTCGGCCACCACGACGTCACTGCGCGCGACATCGTACTCGGCAGCCGGGTGGCCGTAGTTGCGCGGCACTCGTACCGGACCCTCGCTCCATCGTGCACCGGCCGCATCATGCATCGCATCGAGCCTGCTCATGATCCGGCCTCGAGCTGATCGAGCAGGAGCTGAACGCGTGCGGTATCCGGCGCATCGGGCACGAGCTCCAGGTATCGCTGCAGGGCCGCGGCCGCTTCGCGCTCACGTCCCAGCCGCGTCAGCACGATTCCGCGGTCGCGCTCGTCGTCCGCCGAATTGGGTCGCACGAGCAGGATGCGCTCGATCGCTGAAAGCGCGCGCGTATCGTCGCGGCGGTTCAGGTAGTTGCCCTTGAGGTTCGCCAGCAGCCGCACCAGGATGTCGCGCCGATCCGCCTCCCTCAGGAATTCCGGCTGCATGAGCACCGAGCCGCCATACACGTGATCGAGCAGGTCCTGCGCTTCGTCCTCGAAACGGACCATACCCTGCTGAAACGGATCGACCAGCAGCTGCACGGCCTCGCCGGCATACCGCACGAGGAAGTGGCCCGGGAAGTTCACACCGTGCAGCGGAATCCCGACCCGCCACCCGACTTCCAGATACACGATGCTGAGCGTGATCGGGATGCCCATGCGACGATCGAGCACATCGTTCAGAAAGGAATTCCGCGGGTCGTAATACTCCATGCGATTGCCACGGAAGCCCTCCTCCTCGAACAGCACGCGACTCACCTCCTGCACCATCATGATCGGAGCGGTCTCGTCCCACAGCCGGTCGCGCGTGCGTTCGGCGAGCTCGTCGAGCCGGCGCAGGTACGGCTCCGGGGCCACCTGCGGATACTCCTCCGCCGCGATCAACAGCGCGGCCTCGGCGAGGTCGATCTCCGGCTCCGGCTTCTGCACCACGTCCGCGAAACGGGAGCGCGCCGAGCGGGCGGGGACCGTCACGTCGCCTGCGGCTCCCGGCACAGCGCGGCGAGCCGGCCGGCATCGTCGGAAAGCTCACGTGTCATGCGATGCACATCCGCCGTGCTGGCCGCGTTCGGCAGGTCCCGCTCGACCGTATCGCCGCCATCGTGCGGCAGGTATACGACGGTCACCCGAAATCCCTGAACGCCGGTGCCCTTCCGCGCCAGCAGGTTCACCGTGAAATGCCGATCGTCTACTTCCAGGTCGGAGTCGAGCCGATGCTCGATCCACGACTTTCCCTTCGCGAATTTGCTCATCTGCCTACCTCTCTCAGTCTGCCTGAAAAGTAAGGCCCGGCGGAAGGGGGCTGCAACGGCGCACAACCGGGGTCAGGGACGAGCGCGGCTTCATACTGGGCAAACTGGAGACGCTCAACGGGGATGGCGACGCTCCACACGCTGGCACGCTCCACACGCTGGACACGACAACGGGGCAGCCGGTTCCGCAGGCTCCCCCGTTCATACTCCTGTATCCGCACGACGCATCCGGCAGCGCGCCGGCGGTTCCGCTTCAGGCGGCGTCGCGGCGCTCTTCGCGACTGAGATCCAGCGCCGCTGCGCGGCCGCAGGTATGGCAGTACAGCACGACCGTGTAGTCGTCGTCCGGTGCCGTCGGCACGACCCGACCCTTCTCCATGTTCCTCGCATCGAGGTAGCAGACCACTTCGATGGTGTCCGGCCCGCACTTCGGGCAGGGGACGTTCGATGGGTCCTCCAGATAGGAGAGGGCCAGAGACAGGCCTTCTTCTGTATCGAACTCCGGGGCGGTACCCGGCTTCTTGAACTCGCTCATAGCTCCTCCCGAACGGGGCTCGTTGCCTCTCGTTGCCTCCGTAAAGAGCAAGGACCATTCCCATTCGGTGCTGCACGTCGCATCATGAGGAAACATGGCCGAAACTTCACGCTCCACAGCCGAAAGCAGCGCAACCGCCGCGCCCGAGCCGTCGCTCGCGGAGCCGTGCGGACGGTGGCGCATTCTCGCTGTTCTGTCGATCGCGCAGCTGCTCGGCATGTCGCTGTGGTTCACGGCCAGTGCGACATCCGCGCAGCTTGCGGCGCTGTGGTCGCTCGAACCCGGCGGCGCCGCGTTCCTGACGACCACCGTACAGATCGGGTTCGTGGGCGGCACCGCACTCGCCGCACTGCTGAACCTCGCGGACGTGATACCCGCGCGCCGTTATTTCGCGATCAGCGCCATCGCCGCCGCGGCAGCGAACGCGGCGCTCCTGTTCGCGCCGGGCCCGGGCGTCGCGGCCGTGTCCCGGTTCCTGACGGGATTCTTCCTGGCAGGCGTATATCCGCCCGCGATGAAAATGGCCGCGACCTGGTTCCGGTCCGGCCGCGGCCTCGCGATCGGCACCGTCGTCGGCGCGCTTACGGTCGGCAAGGCGCTGCCATATCTGATCAGCGCGTTCGCGGCTCTCGATTATCGCTATGTGATCGTCAGCACATCGCTCGGTGCGCTCGTTTCAGCCGCACTCGTTGCGACGGCGTATCGCGACGGTCCTTTTCCGTTCCCATCGCGCCCGTTCTCGCTCAGCCTCGTCGGCATCATCGTGCGCCATCGGCAGACGCGCCTCGCCATTGGCGGCTATCTGGGTCACATGTGGGAGCTGTATGCCTGCTGGGCTGCTCTGAGCATTTTCCTTACTGACGTTTTCCGAGGGCACGGGTACGGCAATCTGGAATCTGCCGGCATGGCCGCGATGTCGACTTTTGCAGCGATTGCGGTTGGCGGGCTGGGCTCAGTGCTGGCGGGCAAATGGGCGGACCGTCTGGGCCGCGAAGCTGTTGCGTCCGCTGCGATGGCCGTGAGCGGCCTGTGTGCCGTATCGATTGGATGGCTCATCTCCGCGCCGCCATGGCTCGTGCTGGCTGTAGCCGTGACATGGGGGTTCGCGATCGTGGCCGACTCCGCGCAATTCAGCGCCCTGGTCACGGAAGTGGCTCCCAGCCACGCAGTCGGCACCGCCCTTACGCTCCAGACCTCGTTGGGATTTCTCCTTACCGCCGCGTCCATCTGGCTGACTATCGAGGTGGCGAACCGCTGGGGATGGGGAGTGGCCTTTTCCATGCTCGCCATCGGTCCGGCGTTTGGAATCTGGCAAATGGCTGCGTTGCGGCGGACGCGAAACCAGATGACCTGAGCGACGCCAGCAACCGTGGACACAAGCTCAGGAGAGCGCGATTCGTCGGCGGTGGTGAACCGTCGTCAGCGTTCCGCCGGCGGGACATCGTCAGCGTTCCCCCGGCGGCACTTTGTCCTCCTCACCCACCAGCGGCTCCGGCTCCGCTCCGGGCGGCTTCACACCTGCCGCCCCCGCCATGCCCATGATGCCCGGCAGGTTGAGCGAGTCCGCGAGCCCGGACGGCACCACCATGAGTGAGCCGCGCTTCACGATGCTCTCGTACAGCATGTTCATCGCGCGGAGATTGACTGCAACCGGGTTTTCGGCATAGAGCTCGGCGGCTTCGACGAACTTAGACGCGATCTCCGTTTCGGCGGTGCCGAGGATGATGCGCGCCTGCCGCTCGCGTTCCGCCTGCGCCTGGCGTGACATCGCTTCTTCGAGTGCCTTCGGGATGACGACGTCACGGATCTCGACGGACTGCACCTGTATGCCCCAGTCGCGCATCTTGCGATCGAGCGCTTCCTGGAGTCCGCGCCCGAGCTCCTTGCGCGACTGGATGAGCTCGGCGAGGTCGTGCTTGCCGATCGCGTCGCGGAGTGCTGTCTGCGCGGCGAGCATCACGGCCTGTCCGTAGTCCTGGACCTCGAGCGCGGCCCGCTCTGCATCGTAGACCACCCAGAATGCGATCGCATCGACATCGACGGGCACGGTGTCCTTTGTAAGGCACGATTCGGCGCCGAATGCAGTCGTGCGGATGCGCTGATCGATGTGGTATCCGACGCGATCGATGATCGGGATGACCGCGAAGAAGCCCGGTCCGCGCAGACCCTGGTAGCGGCCGAGTCGAAGCACGACAGCCTTCTCCCACTGATCCGTGAACTTCATCGATGATCCCAGCAGCACACCGACAACTGCACCGGCGATGGCTGCGGCCGGCGCGATCACGCCCGCCAGCAGCAGGCCCCCGGCGAGTGCACCACCGCCGAGCACACCCGCGGCAAGCGCTGGAACGGGAAAACGCGTGTCATCCGGCGAGCTGCCGCCAGTAATCACGGTCGGGCTGCGGTCGCTCCGGCGCGTCGGCAGGAAGTTCGAAGTCATGATGGTGGCTCCAGTGAGCGGTCGTCGCGGTCGGCGGTGCGGAACTCGGCGAGGCCGTCGATGAGCTCGTCGATGCTGAAGCCAAGCGTCGTTGCGCGGTCCACCGTCTCGCGGCAGAGGGCGGCGAACTGCTGATGTCTGGCGCGGTCGGATTCGGAAGCGGGGGCCAGGCTCACGAACGTGCCGGCGCCGGCGCGCGAAACGACCACGCCGCGCCGCTCGAGCTCGGCGTATGCACGCTCGATGCTGCGGGGACTGTCATTCAGCCCGATCGCCAGCTGCCGCGGGGTTGGCAGCCGCTCGCCGCTGCCGAGGCTGCCATCGACCACTGCCAGCCACAGCTCCTCGACCGCGACATGTGCCACTGGATCCGCACCGCTCTCGCGGAGCCGCCCGGCAACTCGCTGCACGATTTCGTTGGCGTCCATGCCGCAAGCTGGCGCGGCACGACGGGAATGTCGAGGGTTTCGGCGGTCGCTGACCGCGCTCGTCGGCCGACCCTACAGCTTTCCGTTCACAGCCGAGAGGAACTCGTAGCTCCAGTAGCCGATGTTGTTCGCCTGCACGATGTCGTGCATCACGGCCATGCGTTCGCGGCGATCGGTCGCAGGCATCATCAGCGCGTTGTAGAGATCCTTCGCCATTCCGTCCGGGTGATACGGGTTCGTGAGCAGCGACCCGTGCAGCTCGGCGGCCGCACCGGCGAACTCCGACAGCAGCAGTGTGCCGCCGCCGCCGTACGCCTGGTTCGCGGCGATGTACTCCTTCGCCACCATGTTCAGACCGTCGCGCAATGGAGTGATCCACGCGACATCCGACACGGCGTAATGCGCGATCACATCCTCGTAGGCAAGGGAGCGGTAGAAATAGCGGACCGGAGTCCAGTCGAGCTTCGAGAAGCGGCCGTTGATGCGGCCAACCGCTTCATCCACTCGCTCGCGTGTGCGCCGGTACGCCTTCATTCCCGGTGCGGGCGGCGTACTGATGCTGAGGAGCACTATGGAGCCGTGCAGCTCCGGATGATCTTCCAGCAGCCGCTCGAACGCCTGCAGCTTCTCGAGCGGGCCCTTGACGTAATCCAGTCGCTCCACCGACAGGATGCTAGTGCGTCCCCTGAGCTCGGCGCGGATGCCTTCTATCGTTCGCTTGACGTCCGGCCGTTCGAGGATGTCCTCGATGGCGTTCACATTGATGCCGACGGGGTGCGCGCCGAGTCGGATGCGACGCTCACCGACCTTGATCTCGCGCACCATCTCGTCGACACCGAGCGCACAGCCGAACGAGCGGAAGCGCGGCGTGGTGGGCACCCGTTCAATGATGTCGAGCGGCGCATGTGTGCGCACTGCGTCGACGAAGTTCTCCACGTAATGCGGGATATGGAAGCCGATGTAATCGCAGTCGAGCAGGCTGTCGATGATCTCGCGACGCCACGGGATGATGTTGAAGATGTCGGATGCGGGGAACGACGTGTGATGGAAGAATGCGATCTTCACGTCCGGCCGCAGCCTGCGCAGGAAGTGCGGCACCATCCACAGGTTGTAGTCGTGGACCCAGACGAGCGCGTTCGGTTCGGCGACCGCGGCGGTGCGCTCCGCAAAGATGCGGTTGATGTCCAGGTAATGTTCCCAGTGACTCTGGTCGAACTTTGCCTTGTCGAGGAATGAGAAGATGACTGGCCAGAGCGCTTCCTTCGAGAAAACCTCGTAGAAGAGATTGACATCCTCCGGCGTCAGCGGGATGCGCACGGCCGTAAGGTTGGGGTAGAGCTTCGGATCGACCGCCATCCGCTCTTCCCATTCGTCCGGTGTGCGTGTGTCGCTCTTCGACCACGCCACCCAGACTCCCTTTTCGCCGCGGCTGAAGAAGCCGAGCAGAGTCGGGATGATGCCGTTCGGACTCTTCGGCCTCCGCATGATGGTGCGGCCATCGCGCTTCACGGTATCGAACGGCAGCCGGTGGTAGACGATGACCAGCTGTCTGTCCTGGGGTGCCGGCTCAGCGCGGGCCGGCTCCGCATTCGCGACCCAGCGCTCCGCCGCCTCCTTCGCCTGTGCGGCTGCACTCCGGCGGTCGCCCGTGCCCCTGCGCCGCTCCACCAGCCCTGCCGGCCGCCCGTCCGCCGCGCCCTCCGAACGCCGGTCGGAATCGCTATTCTCCGCGACCGCGGGCACGAGCTCCGCGGCCGCAGGCAGGAGGCCGTGGTGACGCAGGCCCTCCACGATCCCGCCGCCGCCCGCCGCCTTCGCCAGGTACGCACGTCCGCCGACCTGCTCCACGCGACGTGACAGCTCCGGCTCCGCTTCGCCGACCACGATACCCTTGAGATCGCATTCGAAAAGCGAGAGGTCGTTCAGCGTGTCACCCGCCACCACGACGTACTCACGGTCGAGCCCCGTCTCCTCCAGCAGCCGCACCAGCGTATTGCCCTTCGACACACCGCGCGGCAGGACGTCCAGGTACTGGCCGGCGGAGAACAGAACGTCGCACTCCAGCTCGCGCTCGACCGTATCACGGATGTCCTCGATGCGGCGCTCCTCGGCCAGCAGGAACGAGCAGCGCCGTTCCTGTGGCACATCCTGATACACGAGGAAATCGAACGGCTCGAGCGCTGCGCGGACCTTTTCCGTGCCCGGCCACACGGCCTCGATCTCCCCCTGGATCGGCTGCACCGGCTCGAGCGTCTCGCCGTGGACCACGGTGGCGCCGACATCGGCAATGATGAACTGGGGATCCGGAACGAACGGATCGTCGAGCAGCGGCCTGATCGATCCAATGCCGCGGCCCGTGACGAAGATCAGCACTGCATCGGGCGTTTCACGGATGAGGTCGTAGAGCTCCCTGCGCGCGGATTCGTCGCCGCCGAGGAACGTTCCGTCGAGGTCTGTCGCTAGTATCATGATCCGGTCTACCTGTCTGCTGCGTCGGCCGCGGCGAGTGCGACCCGATCACAACTTTTCACAGGAGCACCCGGATGCGCGGGCAGTGCTTGGGCGGGCAACCTATGGCCCGGCCGGCGTGATGGTCAACAGTCGTGCCGCGCCGGAAATTCCCTGAAACCCGCCGCGCCCCGGACCAGGGTGCCCGCCTCGTTTGACGGCACGGCTGATCCGCACCACCTTTCCCGACGATGGGAGTACCGCCCCTCTGTGGCAGACTCCCCTCGATGGCAGTACCGCCCCTCCCGGGAGCGGGCATCACCTTCATCCACAGGATCTTCATGCGTTCTGCAACACGCGGCGCCGCGACCCTGGCGCTCCTCGCGGCCGTAGGCTCGTGCACCGATCGACAGGTTTTCGAGCCGGCTCCAGACGCCGTGACCGCAGTCACCACGCGCCTCTCCTCCGTCCACATGCCGGCGGTGCGGATCAGCGAGATCCACTATGACGATGAGAGCACGGATGAAGGCGAGGCGATCGAGATCTCGGCGCCGGGCGGGACAGATCTCACCGGCTGGAGCCTGGTGCTGTACAACGGCAGCAACGGCACGGCCTACGACACGCGCACGCTCGCCGGAAGCGTCACGCCATCGTGCGGCGCACGCGGCGTGATCACGCTCGACTATCCGGTGAACGGGATCCAGAACGGCAGCCCTGACGGCCTGGCACTCGTCGACCCGGCCGGAACTGTCGTGGAGCTCCTGTCCTACGAGGGAACGCTGGTGGCCGTTGATGGAGCTGCGGCAGGAATGACTTCCACGGACATCGCCGTGTCGGAGGCGGGTTCCACGCCCGCTGGGTCGTCGCTCCAGCGGACGGGTCTCGACACATGGAACGCTCCCGCTCCCGCGACGTTCGGCACCTGCAATGACGAGGACGACGAGACACCGACCGACCCGACGGATCCGACGGATCCGCCGCCGACCACGCTGCCGGTCACACGCCTGAGCGAGATCCACTACGACAACGATGGCGGCGATACGGGCGAGGCGATCGAAGTCGAGGGTCCCGCCGGCACCGACCTGACCGGCTGGAGTGTGGTGCTCTACAACGGCAACGGCGGCGCGCCCTACAGTACTGCGGCCCTCAGCGGCGTCATCCCCGCCGAGTGCGGCGGCCGCGGTGTTATCGCGCTCAGCTATTCTGCGAACGGTATACAGAACGGCAGTCCCGATGCGATCGCGCTCGTCGATGCGGCCGGAAACGTCGTCGAGTTTCTGTCCTATGAGGGAACGCTGACCGCTGTCGGCGGCCCCGCGGATGGGATG
>DATABQ010000480.1:0-3719 GCA_036259495.1 Longimicrobiales bacterium
GGCTGATCGCTCGGCCTGTGTAGCCGGCGGCGCATGCGCGCACTACGACCTTCTTTCGCACCTGAAGTATCCGCCGCGTGCTGGAACCGCTCCGCAGGTCTGCCAGGCGCATGTCGGGGTCCAGGTCACGCATGATTAAAAGTGCGAGGTCCCGCAGGTCAAGCCGCCGCGGCGGACTGGATCGATGCTCCATCTCGCCACGCACGTGCGGGGCGTATACGCGGAGCCAGTGCTCATCTCCACCCGCGGTATAGGGCGGAGCGGGTGGATGCCACTCAGGGGCAGAATCCAAGTCTGCCGCGCGCGCATCCAAGAGCATCCGCCACTGTACGAAAGCCCGGTAATTGTCGCTGCACAGTGGCAGCACGTCGCCTTCTCGCGCTGCGAACACGCGCAGCGCGTCCTCCATGGCCATCCTGCTTTGAGCATTGCGCGATTGGTTAACGCAGAACGCGCGATGTGAGCACCACTCGTACGCTTCCACCGAACTCGCCAGGCCGGCACGCAAACCGTTCAGGTGAACGTACGCGATCGCGTTGCGGAGGTAATCCGGAGTGACGCACGCAGACTCCCTGTACCTGCGTTCGAATACGTGCCCTTCCCACCCGTGCGCGCGCCTCACCGCGAGCGCGATCCGCCGCAGTAGCGGCTGCATGTAATCTGACAGCGGCCGGCCACCCTGCTGCAGAATGATGTGCAGGTGATTCGGCATGATGGCGTACGCGACCAGGCCCGCGTCGCTGCGGATCAGAGCCTCCTGGATCATTCCGGCGGCCTGGGACTCCAGGCCGCAGAGCAGCCTCTCGCGGCACTGAATGCGCGCCGTGATGTGGAATGGCACGCCGGGGAGCTGAGGACGATGATATCGCGGCATGCTGCAAGATTAACGCTGATGTGGGGCGCTTCCATGGCCAGACGGGCCGAGGTAGAACCTGGAACCCGGGTCCGGGGGGGCCGCCGTCCCGGTGGCCCGTTCTGGCGCGTTCCTGTTATGATAAGGGGCCCCGATCATGCAGATCTCCCGGAAATCCGGGTCGGCCAACCCCATACCACAACGTACATGGCTTCTGACGAAACGACTACACAGATCGAAATGACTCCCGTCCTCGCGCGAGCCGTCGAGCTTGCGGCGGACCGCAAGGGCGTGGACATGCTGGTCATGGACCTGCGCGGGATTTCCAACGCGACCGATTTCTTCCTTCTCGTCAGCGGCACGTCCGATATGCACGCCCGGTCGATCGCCGAGAACATCATCGAGGAGCTGAAGAAGGAGGATGTGCGCCCGAGTCATGTGGAGGGGCTGCGCACCGGCCGCTGGGTCCTGATCGATTACATCGATTTCGTCGTACATGTATTCCATCCCGCGGCGCGCGAGTTCTACCAGCTCGAGCGGCTGTGGGGTGACGCACCGATGCAGGCGCTCGACGAAGCGTAGGAGGGCTATGAGGCGTAAGCTGCTGGCGGTACTGATCGCGGCGATGTGTGCGCCGCTGCTCGTCGCGGACAGCGCGCACGCGCAGTACTTCGGCCGCAACAAGGTACAGTACCGCGCGTTCGACTTTCAGATCATCCGGACCGAGCATTTCGACGTCTATTACTATCCGCAGGAGCGCGAGGCCGCGCTCGACGCCGCCCGGATGGTCGAGCGATCGTATGCACGGCTGTCGCGCGTGCTGCAGCACGAGTTCGAAGAGCGCAAGCCGCTCATCGTCTACGCCTCGCATACCGACTTCCAGCAGACGAACGCACTCCCTTCATTCCTCGATGAAAGTACGGGCGGCGTCACGGAGGCGCTGAAGAGCCGTATGATCCTGCCGTTCACGGGATCCTATGCGGACTTCGATCACGTGCTCACGCACGAGCTCGTTCACGGCTTCCAGTACGACGTGATCTTCCGGCGCGGCCTCGTGAACGAGGCGTCGCTGTTCACCGCGCGCCTGCCGCTCTGGTTCATGGAAGGCATGGCGGAGTACCTCTCCATCGGCCGCATCGATGAGCATACCGTCAGCTGGCTGCGGGACGCAGTGCTGAAAGGTTACCTGCGCTCGATCGCGGAGATGTCGCAGCGCGACGATTACCTCTCGTATCGCTTCGGTCAGTCGCTGTGGTCGTTCATCGGCGGCAAGTGGGGCGATGAGGTCGTCGGCATTCTGCTCCAGAAGGCGCCGCGGATCGGTATCGAGCGCGCGTTCAGCTCGACGCTCGGCCTGTCGCTCGATGAGCTGAACCGGGAATGGCAGGCGGAGGTTCGCTCCACGTATCTGGCCCAGGTCACCGAGTACGATCAGCCGGACGAGTTCGCGCAGCGGCTCACGCGCCATGATGACCTCTACGATCCATGGTTCCTCGCCCCGGCGCTTTCTCCCGACGGCGACGACTTCGTCTATCTGTCGCAGCAGGACGGCTTCGCGTTCGACCTGTGGCTCGCCGACGCGCGCACCGGCGAAGTGAAGAAGCGCCTGGTCACCAGCGCGCGTGATGCCGGACTCGAATCCCTGCGCTACATGAATTCCGGCGCGTCGTTCTCGCACGATGGCCGCCACATCGCATTCGCCGCAAAGGACGGTGGACGCGACGCTCTGTACGTGTACGACATGCAGCGCGGCCGGATCACGAACAAGCTGAAGTTCGACATCAACGGGATCTCCTCACCGAGCTGGGCTCCCGACGGCACGCGCATCGTGTTCACCGGGCTCGACGGCGGCATAAGCGACCTGTTCGTGACGGATCTCGACGGCAATCTGTCGCGGCTGACGAATGACAAGTATGCCGACCTGCTGCCGTCGTGGTCGCCGGACGGCTCGCGTATCGCGTTCACGACCGATCGCGCCGGAACCGATCTGGATCTGCTCATCTACGGCAACACGCGCATCGCCGTGCTGGACATGGCGACGAAACGCATCGATGTGCTGCCGCAGCAGGAGGACGGGAAGAACATCAATCCCGCCTGGTCGCCAGACGGCACGAAGCTGATGTGGGTGAGCGATCGCGATGGCACGAACAACCTATACCTGTACGATCTGCAACAGGGCGAGCTGTCTCAGCTCACCGATCTGCTGTCCGGCATCATTGCGGTGACTCCGCTGAGTCCGGTCATCTCCTGGTCGCGGAGCGGGCGTCTCCTGTTCACGTACTTCCACAGCGCCGGCTACGACACGTACGCCGTCGATGATCCGCTCGCGCTGCCGCGGCGCCGTGTGCTGCCTTCGGTGATGGTCGCGACCCACGATGACTCGCCCGCACCGGCGCCTGATGCGATAGTCGCGGCGACGGATGCTGTCGCAGCGGATTCGATCACGGCGGATTCGATCGCGACGGATTCGATCGCGACGGATTCGACGGCCGCTGTCCTGGCCGCAGTAGACTCACTCGCACGGCCGGAGCCGCTCGGAAGCGTTGGCGCGAACGGTGAGGTTGCCACGGCCGCCGTCACGAACGGCGATGCTGGTGGAACGGGCGAAACGCGCCCTGGGTTCGTGTCGTCGTACTACCGCGATGCGGAAGGCGATTTCCGTCGCAGCGCCGCTGCACCTGCCGGTCAGCCCGGCATGCCGGCACCGGTATCGGTAATCGCGCTGCTCGACAGTGCGGCGCTCGCGCTGCCAGACACGAGCGATTTCGAGATGCGCGATTACAAGATGAAGCTGACGCCCGACGTCATCGGCCGTCCGAGCATCGGCGCGGAGGTCGGCGGCTATTACGGGAACGGTGTCTACGGC
>DATABQ010000481.1:0-2079 GCA_036259495.1 Longimicrobiales bacterium
TCTACTTCGGCACGCAGCATCGCAACGGCACCGTCTACGCCCTGGACCTTCATCGCGGCCGACGCGTCTGGCGGCAGCGCGCGGAATCGCCGGCCGCCGCACAGCCGGCGTATGCGGACGGACGCCTGTATCTCCCGACTACGGAAGATGTGCAGGCGTTCGCGGTGGATGACGGC
Organism: Longimicrobiales bacterium; assembly: GCA_036259495.1. Lineage (GTDB taxonomy): Bacteria > Gemmatimonadota > Gemmatimonadetes > Longimicrobiales > RSA9 > SH-MAG3. The sequence goes on from DATABQ010000481.1 coordinate 177, forward strand.
CAGCCGCTCTGGCGGCTGCCGCTGGACGGCGCGACCGTGCAGCCGCCCATCGTGCTCGATGATGACGTGCTGGTCGCGGCCGGTGATACGCTGCTGCGCATCGGCAGCGCGGACGGAGAGCTGCGGAGTCGTACTCCACTGCCCGGCCGGCCTTCAGCACCGCTCGCGCTCCGCGGTGACACGGTCGTCATCTCGATGCATCCGGGAATCGTCGCCGCGTATGTCGACGGCGGTGCCCGCGAAGTGTGGCGCCATGAGGTGGATGCACCCGTCCTCGCCGCCCCCGTGCTCACCGACGATGGCGTTTTCATCCTGACGCGCTCGGCCACACTCTATCGCATCAATGGACGCAGCCTGCAACGCACTGCGGAGCTCGGAGGCGCGGCAACGGAATCGCTGACGATCACGGCGGACGGGGCACTGGTCGGCACGCTCGATGGGCGGCTCGTGTATCTGCGACGCGACGGCAGCACGGCATGGGAGCAGAAGCTGGATGGCTCGATTCGCGCCCCCGCCGTCGTGCACGAAGGCGATGTGTACGCCGGTACACTCAAGGGCCGGCTCGTGAAGCTCACATCGGGATGAGACACATGCATGTTCGATCTGCTGCGCAGGCCGTTGTGCTTGCGATCGCATTCTCGTTGTCGGCCGCTCCGCTCGGTGCGCAGTCGGCACCGCATACGCACGGTGCAGCGGTGCCGTTCGCGCTGCAGGCGCCCACGCTGAATGTGCAGGCGGCGATGCCGCAGCACATGACGGCCGACACCGCCGTCGACGCGCAGGACCGGTCCGACAGTGACTGGAGCGCACTGCGCATCGGGAAGTGGACGACCGGTGTCGCGGCGGCAGGCCTAGCGGTTTACGGCGTGCTCAGCAACCGACGCGCGGACAATCAGTACGAGGACCTGGAGCGGATCTGCTCGGAGGATGCGGCGCGCTGCGTGGCGCGTCTGCCGAATGGCGCCTATGCGGATGCGGAGCTGGAGGCGCAGTATCAGGACGTCCGCGCGCTCGACCGACGGACACGCGCGTCACTCATTGCGGGTCAGGTCGGGATCGCGGCGAGCGTCGTGCTGTTCATCCTGGATCTCCGCAACAGCGATGATCCGGATAACATTCCCTACGATCCGCGCGGCCTCGACATCGCTCCCGCCCGCGACGGCGGAGTCTCACTGCGCCTGAATGTCCCACTGCCCGGCAGCTGACCGCCGGGGACGCCGCGCGCCTCGTGAAGCGTTCATGCCGGGGCGCGTTCATGCCGGTGCGCGTTCATACAGGTGCGCGGCGGCCACCACTCGCGATCGCCGAGTCCGCACAGATGGTGATCAGCCGCGCTCGCTGACGACACGCCGTATCGACCACTTCCGGACGGAAGACCGTTCCGCGCTGCGCCTTGATCAGGCTGAGCCCGCGATCCACGGCTTCCGGCGGGCTCGCCGATTCCTGCAGCGCCGCCGACGCATAGTGCTCCAGCGCATCCGCCGCGGCGACCAGCTGCGAGATCAGCGGGATGTCCTCGCCCGCGAGGCCGGCTGGACCGCCCGTACCGTCATGGCGTTCAGCGAGCGAACGAACCGCCGCCACGACCTTCGGCGATGAGCCGAGCTCGCTCAGCATGCGCGCTCCTGCCGTCGCGACCGTCACGGGGTCAGCTTCGGCTCCGGGTCGCCCCAGCTCGTGCGACCACGCGGCGACGAGCAGGTCACCAACATCCAGCCGCGTCGTGATTCCCGGCAGCGCCTCCGCGAGAGCGAGCGCCACCCGGCCCACGCGCCGCGCGTGAGCGGAGCCCATGTAGGACTGCTCCACGAGATCCAGCCAGCCGGTGGGTGCGGCCGCCGCGCCCGGACGCGCCGTCGCCGCGGCCGATGCCCGTGCGGCGCTGTCCGCCAGCACACGCTCC
>DATABQ010000482.1:0-3562 GCA_036259495.1 Longimicrobiales bacterium
GGTGATCCTCCGATGACTTCGCTGTTGCACGACCTGGCTCATGCCGCACGCCGCCTGCGGCAGACCCCGCTCTTCACGCTTTGCGCCGTCGCGATCCTGGCGGTCGGAATCGGCCTGAACGCGACGGTGTTCAGTCTCGTCGATGCGATGCTGCTGCGCCCGGTGCCGTTCGAGGATCCGGAATCGATCGTGCACATCTACCAGGATGGCGATGATGGCGAGCCGGGCTCGACATCGTTCCCGGCATACCGTGACATGGCGGCACGCGGTGATGTTTTCACGGCGGTGGCTGCGACATCGACTGGCGAGGCGACATGGAACGCAGCCGGCGGACCGCAGCAGGTGTCCGTCGAGTTTGCGACTGCCAGCTATCTGCCGGTGCTGGGACTCGAGCCGCATCGCGGGCGCTGGTTCTCGGCGGATCACGATCGTGTCGGCGGCGAGATGGCAGCGGTAGTCAGCCATCGGACATGGCGCACGAGGCTGGGAGCGGATCCGGCGGTCATCGGTCGCGCCGTGCGGCTGAACAACCAGGCGGTGACGATCATCGGTGTCGGGCCGGCGGAGTTCAACGGCGAGGCCGGTGCGCTGGTGACGGACTTCTGGCTGTCGATCTCGAGCACGCCGGTCGGCGGCCCGTATCAGGTCGCGAATCTGGATCGGCGCGAGGACCACTGGTACCAGGTGAAGGCGCGGCTCGCGGAGGGCGCGAGCATCGAACGCGCGCGCACGGCGATGAACGCGCTCGCGGCCGACCTCGCTGCGACGTATCCGAACCTGAACCGCGGCCGCGATGTCATGGTCTTCGCGAGCGACGCCGTGCGCTTTCATCCGACTGTCGACGGGTCGCTCGAAGCTGCAGGTGTCGGGCTCTTCGCAGTTGCGGGACTGGTGCTGCTGCTCGCGTGCGCGAACCTGGGCAACCTGCTGCTCGTGCGAGGCATCGCGCGTCGTTCGGAGATGGCCGTGCGGCAGGCGCTCGGCGCGGGCCGCGGTCGCGTGGTGAGCCTGCTGCTGCTGCAAGCGCTGCTGCTCTCCGGCCTCGGGGCCGCAGCGGGTCTCGGCCTCGCGGCGCTGTCACTGCGCATCGTGCCGAGTCTGCCGCTGCCGCTACCGGGCGGCGGACTGGACATCGGCATCGATGGTCGCGTGATCGCATTCGGTGTGCTGCTCGCGGCGGCGACGGGTCTGCTGTTCGGTCTGCTTCCGTCGCTGCGTGCGACGCGCACGGACGTGGTGTCATCGCTGCGCGACGATGGCCGGGGCCGTTCATCGGGCCGCGGCGTGATGATGCTGCGCAACGGACTGCTGACGACGCAGGTCGCAGTGTCGATGGTGCTGATTGTCGGTGCAGGTCTCCTCACGCGCAGCCTGGCCAACGTCGAACGGGTGGATCCCGGTGTGGACGCCGCGCGCATTGCAGTGATCGGCACCGACCTGGCTCAGGCCGGTGTGAGCGATGGCGATGTGGCGGTGGTCACGCGAGGCATTCTGGAACGTGTCGAAGCGATGCCGGGTGTCGATCGTGCTGCCATCACTACGCGTCTGCCCGTACAGGGCGGCGGCACCACGACGCAGGTGGTCGAGGACTATGTGCCGGTGACCGGCCTGGCGTCCGTCGAGCTCGACTTCGCAATGGTGAGTCGCGGCTATTTCGAAACCATGGGAATTCCAGTTGTCGAGGGGCGTGGTTTCACGCGTGACGATCGGCCCGACTCGCCGCGGACTGCGGTCGTGAACGAGACGGCCGCGCGACTGTTTTGGGGCGGCGATGCCGTCGGTGGCCGCATCCGTCCGGAGTCCGCGCCCGATCGATGGACGCAGATCGTCGGTGTGGTCGCGGACGCGCGCGTTTCCTCACTCGATGAGCCGCCGACGCCGCAGATCTATTATTCCGCCGAGCAGGCCGGCGTCACGAGCTTCGCGATCGTCGCACGCACGTCGGGCGATCCGACACTGCTGCTGGAGCCGCTCCGCACGACGCTGCGCGACGTCCGCTCGACGCTGCCGGTCACGCGACTCGTGACACTGGATGCACATCTCGGCGATGCACTCGCCGGCGCGCGCGTGCTCACTGCGCTGATGAGCGCATTCTCGCTGCTCGCGCTGCTGCTCGCGGCACTCGGCGTGTATGCACTCGTATCGTTTGCAGTCGAGCGACGCAGCCAGGAGCTCGGCATCCGCTCCGCACTCGGCGCGGCGAGCTCCCGGCTCATCGGTATGGTCGTCGGCGATACGGTCGCGATCGTCGCGATCGGCGTGGTGGTGGGATTCGCGCTCGCGGCCGTCGCCGCGCGCGGCCTGGAGGGCGTGCTGTTCGGCGTCGCTTCATTCGACGTGGTGACGTTCGTCGGTGCGGCCGCACTGCTGATCGTCGCCGCCGGCGCGGCTGCATTCGTCCCGGCCATGCGCGCGGGCCGGACCGATCCCGTAGAGGTGCTCCGGAAGGCGTAGCGAACCTGTTCCTGCTGCGTGCGGAAGGACGCACCCGCGAGACCGCGGTGCGCATCGCACTCGGTGCCGGGCGTGCTGCGCACCATGGTCCTGCGGCAGGGCGTACGCCTCGCCGCGATCGGCATTGCGGTCGGCATCGTTGCCGCCATCGCTATGGGGAGAGTGATGGCAAATCTGCTGTTCGGCGTGCAACCGTTGGACATCGTGACCTTCGTCGGCGGCACCGTCGTGTTCCTGGCCGTCGCGACGCTCGCGTGCCTGATTCCGGCACAGCGTGCCGCGAGCATTCCGCCGTCGCAGGCGCTGCGCGAATAGCGCATTCCGGGATGCTCATCGCGGGCGATGCTGATTCGCGTGTCAGCGACTTATCGGTATGCGCGCGTGCCAGGTTGATCAGGCAGGTTTGCCGGGATCGGGTTCGTCCCGGTCAGGCGTGTATCAGCGGCGAGGGCCGATCGGGAGATCGTACCAGCTGACCGTGCCGGCTCGGATCTCGACCTGCGTCTTCTCACGTGCTGTGCCGCCCGGAGCAGTCACGACCACGTCGACACTCGCTCCGATCGGAACGTTGCACAGGATGTAGATGCCGTTGTCGCCGGTGAGTGTCGACCGCACCGCATCACTGGCCCGACCGCGTGCGACGGACACGCGTGCACGCGCGATCGGATTGCGCGTCGCCCGACTGCGAACGACGCCCACGAGCAGCCCAGCATCGCTCGTCCGGAGCGGCTCACCGCAGAGGTCCGGCAGCGACGACCGCAGCCTCGCGTCCATCCCCATCATTCCGCCCATCTGACGCATCGCCGAATTGTGCACGAGCGGCACGCGGAGCGGAAAGCGAGTGACACTGTCGCCCTCGACGCGCACACGATTCGATGTGACACTCGCCCACCCGTCCATCTGGAAGTAGAGCCAGTACTCGCCGGGTCGCGGTGCATTCAGCCGGAATGCCGCACTGTCATCCGAACGCGTCGAGTCCACGACCGTGCCCGTTCCATCGATCAGGAGCAGACGGGCTCCCGGAATCGGGCGGTTGCGATCGACGTCGCGTACATCGCCGCGGACAGCCTGTGCAAAGGCAGGCTGCGTGCTGAGCACGAGCAGGACG
>DATABQ010000483.1:0-1710 GCA_036259495.1 Longimicrobiales bacterium
GAGCCCGGTCAGCGCCATGAGTGCGACTTCCCGCTCCGTCTCTTCATCCTGGCGCATCAGGCGAAGGATGCGCGCCCCGTCGGAATAGAAGCCGCCCGCGCGCATCGGCAGCAGAGTGAGCATCCCGATTCCGAGTGAGACGACGCCGCCGAACAGCAGCATCACGCTCACTGCTGACGCCGCGCCCGGGCCGCCGGCGATCGCCTGCGATACAGCCATCCAGATCGCGAGGCATTGAACACCGAACACAAGCGAGGCGAGGGGGCCTCCCGCGGCCATGACCATCGTGCGCCTGCGCAGGTCATGGACGCCCACCGGTGTGCAGATCGCCAGCCCGCCGGCGAGTGAAACGGAGCGGTTGAGAGACGCGGCGGTACGGCCGTTCGACCGCTCCAGGCGCAGCGGTCCGGCGATGAGGAGGAGCGGGCGGAACCCGGCCAGCGCCCCTGCGGCGAGATGGCCGATCTCGTGTATCAGGATGCAGAGGAGGTAGACGAACAGGGCGAGCAGCAGGCTCGCCGGCATCGGCATGAGCCGCCCTGCCGCGCCGTCTGACGCTCGTGCGAGAGCCACGCCGATCACTGCGCCGACGAGGGCACCACCAATCAGAGCTGCCGCCTGTCTCCGTGTCGAGCGCTGCTTCAATCCCACCTCCGAATGAGTTCTGCCGCCTTGGTACGCCGGTATGCGGCCGGGGTTTCCAGCGAGTGGTACGCGCATTGCCCCGAGAGCGCACTCACGCCGGACGCGCCGGTGTATTATTCATTGATCATGGGATCGATGCCGAAGGGATCGCTGCCGGATAAGCCGAAGCTGCGCCGGCTCATCGTGCGCACGGATGACAGGACGGAGGCCTCGGAGGTCGCGCGCGAGCTGCCCGTGCACCGCTTTCTCCAGCCGGACGACGTCACGTGCGGACCCACGTGCCTGCGCAAGGTATACGACTTCTACGGCTTCGACATCGACATGGACTCACTCGTCGATGCGATCGAGCGCAACGAGGATGGCGGCACCCTCGCCGTATTCCTCGGCATGGCGGCGATGCGCCGGGGACTCCGCGCGCGCATCTACTCCTATGACCTCCAGATCTTCGATCCGACCTGGACGCACCTGCCGCGCGAGGAGCTGATCAGGAAGATCCGCGCACGGTCACCGTATCTGACCGATGCGAAGCGAAGGGGCGCGGCCGTTGCATACGTGCGCTATCTGGAGAAGGGCGGCGAGCTCGCGTTCGATGAGCTGACGCCGGCGCTCTTCAAGACGATCATCGATCGAGGGCACCCGGTGCTCGCGGGGCTGTCGGCGACGTATCTGTACGGCTTCGCGCGGGAACGCTGGGACGAGATCGACGGCCGGCTCGTCGACGACGATATCGCCGGCGATCCAACCGGCCACTTCATTGTCGTGAGCGGTTACGACCAATGGGGTCGGCGCCTGACCGTGCTCGATCCTTCGGAACACGTGCCTGCGACGCCGGACGGTCGACTGATCGTGAGTGCGGAGCGGCTGATCAATTCGATTCTGCTGGGCGATGTGACGTATGACGCCGTGCTGCTCGAGCTGTGGCCGGCGGAAGAGGAAGAGGAGTCTGCTTGAGCCGAAGACGTGTGCTCGTCGTCGTCACCGAGCGGGGTGACGCCGACGGCGTTCCGGACGCGCTGGTCACCACTGCGCAGGGATATATCGAGGGCGAAGCCGCCACCGAACCCA
>DATABQ010000484.1:0-7185 GCA_036259495.1 Longimicrobiales bacterium
GATGAGATCTACGACCTTATGGCGATCCGCGTAGTGGTCGAGACCATCGCCGATTGCTACCACGCCCTGGGGATCATCCACAACAAATGGACGCCGCTCCAGGAGCGGTTCCACGACTACATCGCGACGCCGAAGTCCAACATGTACCGGTCGCTGCACACGACGATCTTCGGACCGGGCGGGCGTCTGTACGAGATCCAGATCCGCACGCACGAGATGCATCGCACGGCCGAATACGGTATCGCTGCGCACTGGCGCTACAAGGAAGGCGAGCGCCGCCCGGCGGACGAGGTCGATGAGACTCTGACGTGGTTCCGTCAGGTGCTCGAGTGGCAGCAGGACACGCGTGAGCCGGAGGAGTTCATGGAGTTCCTCCGCATCGACCTGTTCCAGGATGAGATCTTCGTATTCACTCCAAAGGGCGATGTGAAGCAGCTGCCGCGTGGCGCGACACCGATCGACTTCGCGTTCGCAGTGCATACGGAAGTCGGGCTGCACTGCTCCGGGTCGAAGGTGAACGGCCGGATAGCACCGCTCTCGCGCGAGCTCAAGAACGGCGACACGGTCGAGGTGATGACCGATGCGCGCCAGAAGCCGTCGCGCGACTGGCTCGCGTTCGTGAAGACCGCCCGGGCGCGCCAGAAGATCCGGCACTGGATCAAGCAGGTCGAGCAGGAGTCGGCACTCGAGCTCGGCACCGAATTGTTCACCCGCGAGCTGCGCAAGCTGCGGAAGGACCGGCCGAAGGAAGCGGCCGTCCTCCAGCGCACCGCTTCAACGCTGCACTATGACAGCTTCGACGATGTCCTTGCCGCGCTCGGCCGCGGCGACATCGGCCCGTCCGCCATCCTGAAGGAGCTCTTCCCCGGTGAAGAGCCGGAGGTGGCGAAGCCTGCCACGGCACTCGAGCGGCTCGTCGAGCGCGTGCGCGGCAACGGGCGCGGCGTGCGTGTCCAGGGGCTCGACAACACGCTCGTACGCTACTCGCAGTGCTGCCAGCCCGTGCCCGGCGACAACGTCATCGGCTACATCACGCGCGGGCGCGGCATCTCCATCCATCGCACCGACTGCCCCAACGTGCTGAATCTGTCGGAGCACCCGGAACGACGCATCGAGATCGAGTGGGAGGCCGAATCCAGTGAGCGGTTCTTCGTGCGCATCATCGTCGAAGGCACCGACCGCCGCGGTCTCCTCTCCGATATCGCCACAGCGATCAGCGACACCGGCACGAACATCCAGTCCGCCGAGATCAAGTCCAAGGAAGGCGGGATGACCGGCTCGTTCGTGGTGGAGGTGCAGGACCTCGCACACCTGAAGAAGGTCATGAAGTACATCCGTCGCGTGAACGGCGTGATCGCTGCGGAGCGGAGGGAGCATTTCGCGGGCTCGGAGTACGAGAGGTAGGGGAGAGCTCGGGAGAGGGGAAGGGGAAGGGGAAGGGGAAGGGGAACTGCTTTTTCACCACAGAGCACACAGGGCACACAGAGGAACGGATATTGGTACCGTGGCGGATGGCTGCGTGGTGGGGATGACCGGGGCGGTGGAGTCCGGTTGTCATACGAGTGTTGAAATCCGGGTCACAGAACGATGCGGCGGATGCCTTCTTTCAGTGTTGTTGAATGGAAGTTGATCAGCAGGGCAACGGAATAGTGCGACAGTCTGAGGTAGGTCAGAACAGTGGCTACGTGAATGCGCTCTATGCGCTCTACGGACTTGAGTTCTACGATGACGGCGTCCGCAACGACGAGATCCATTCTGTAGTTGATCTTCATCACCTGGCCGTCATAGATCAGCGGCAGCTTCTTCTGTCGGGCAAAGAGGACGCCCTGACGGCTGAGCTCGTAGCAGAGACACGCTTCATAGCTGGATTCCAGCAGCCCCGGTCCGAGCTCCCGGTGCACGCGAATGGCCGCACCAATAATCCCGGACGTAATGTCGTTGACTTCCACTCTGTGTGCTCAGTGTGCTCTGTGGTTAATGATTTGTTCGAAGTATGCCGAGCCGCGAATGATGAAGACATGGCGGAATCGGACATTCACATGTCCCTCAGTGACCTCCATCTCCGGGACAGACACCTCCGATGACACGGTTCGATCTCACCCTCCCGTTCTCTCCCTCAGGTGACCAGCCGCAGGCGATCGGCGAGCTGAGCACGGGGCTGGAGAATGGCGAAAAGTTCCAGACGCTGCTCGGCGTCACCGGCTCCGGAAAGACCGTGACGATGGCGTCGGTCATCGCGAATCACGGGCGGCCGACGCTCGTGATGAGCCACAACAAGACGCTCGCGGCTCAGTTGTACGGTGAGCTGAAGCAGTTCTTTCCGAGCAACGCTGTCGAGTACTTCGTCTCATATTACGACTACTATCAACCGGAAGCGTACGTCGCGTCGACGGACACGTACATCGAGAAGGATTCCTCGATCAACGAGGATATCGAGCGGCTGCGGCTGCGTGCAACGTCATCGCTGATGGAGCGGGAGGATGTGATCATCGTCGCATCCGTGTCGTGCATCTACGGCCTGGGGGATCCGCGCGAGTATCGCGAGCTGATGCTCATGCTCGAGGTCGGCCAGCGGATGGAGCGCCGCGACATCCTGCAGGCGCTGGTGCGGGTGCAGTATTCGCGCAACGACGTGAACTTCGAGCGTGGGACGTTCCGCGTTCGCGGCGATGTCGTGGAAGTGTTCCCGGCGTACGAGGAGCAGGCAGTCCGTATCGAGCTGTTCGGCGATGAGATCGAGCGGATCACGCGCTTCGATCCGTTGACGGGCCAGACGATCGTGCGGCTGGAGCGCACCGCCATCTATCCGGCAACGCATTTCGTGTCGCAGCGGAGCACCGTCGAGCGGGCGGTGGTGCGCATCCGCGAGGAGCTGGAGGAGCGGCTGCTGGAGCTGCGCGGTGCGGGCAAGCTGCTCGAGGCGCAGCGGCTGGAGCAGCGCACGAACTTCGACGTAGAGATGCTGCTCGAGATCGGCACGTGTCCCGGCGTGGAGAACTACTCGCGTCACATCGCGGGGCGTTCGGCCGGCGAGCGGCCGGCGTGCCTGTTCGACTATTTCCCCGAGGACTTCCTGCTCATCCTGGACGAGTCGCACGTGTCGGTGCCGCAGATCCGCGGCATGTACAATGGCGACCGCGCGCGGAAGCTGAACCTCGTTGAGCACGGGTTCCGGCTGCCGAGCGCACTGGACAACCGGCCGCTGACGTTCGACGAATGGGAGTCGCTGATCGAGCGGGTCATCTTCGTGTCCGCGACTCCGGGCGATTACGAGCTGCGGCAGTCGGGCGGCGTGGTCGTCGAGCAGCTGATCCGGCCGACGGGACTGCTGGATCCGGAGATCGACGTGCGGCCGGTGAAGGGCCAGGTCGACGATCTGATCGCGGAGATCCGCGAACGCGAGAAGCGCGGCGAGCGCGTGCTCGTGACGACACTCACGAAGCGCATGGCTGAAGACCTGTCGGACTACCTTCAGCAGATCGGGATCCGTGTGCGGTACATGCACTCCGACATCGACACCATCGAGCGGATGGAGATCCTGCGCGATCTGCGGCTCGGCAGGTTCGAGGTGCTGGTCGGGATCAACCTGCTGCGGGAGGGACTCGACCTGCCGGAGGTATCGCTCGTCGCGATACTGGACGCCGACAAGGAAGGGTTCCTGCGCGACGCGCGGTCACTGATCCAGACCGTGGGTCGCGCTGCACGTAATGCCGGCGGTCGCGCGATCATGTATGCGGACAGGATCACGGGGTCGATGCAGCGGTGCATCGAGGAGACGAACCGGCGCCGCGAGACGCAGAAGCAGTACAACGAGGAGCACGGCATCACGCCGCAGACGATCGTGAAGAGCATCGAGGAGATGATGCTGAGCACGCGTGTGGCCGATGCAAGGCTGGAGCGACGGCCTGCCGCCGACCACGTCGCGGAGCCGCGCGCGAGTTACGCCGAGGAGGTGAACCTCGAGGAGTACGCCAGGATTCTGGAGCAGGAGATGCGCGACGCGTCGGCTGCTCTGGACTACGAACGTGCGGCGCGTCTCCGTGACCAGCTGCTCGAGATCAAGGCGAAGCTCGGGAGCCGCGCCGGGTCCGCGCCGTGAATGTCACCGGGCTCCGCGCCGGTGCGCTTACCGAGGCTCAGCTCGCGGCATGGGGCGAGCGTATCGGTGCCGCGATTGCGACGCCGTCCTTCTTCGCGCTTCGTGGCGACCTCGGAGCGGGCAAGTCCGTGCTCGCACGGGCGATCGCACGCGGGGCCGGAGTGACCACGGCGATGCCGTCCCCCACCTTCAACCTGGTCTTCCGCTACAGCGCGCGCGACGACGTCGAGGTCGTGCACATGGACCTCTATCGTCTGGAGCGGCCCGACGATGTCTGGGCGCTCGGCTGGAGCGAGCTCGGCCACGAGAACGAGATCGTGCTCGTCGAGTGGCCGGAGCGCGCGGGCGAGCTTCTGCCGCCCGATCGGTGGGATGTCGCGCTGGAATACACGTCGGCGGAATGCCGCTCCGTTTCTGCGACGCCGGTCGGATCGGTACAGCCGCTGCCCGAGCCGGCGGGCTGATCGTGCTGCTGGGGATCGAGACATCGACCGACTACGGGTCCATTGCGATCGGCCGCGGTCCCGACCTCGTGGCGGAGGTGGTGATCGGTGCGCGCTCGCGTCACGCGGAATCGCTGCTGCCTGCGCTCGACTTCATGCTGCGGAGCTCGCGCCTCTCACGCGCGGAGATCCGCGGTATCGTGGTCGGCGCGGGTCCGGGCTCGTTCACCGGCGTCCGGGTGGCCGCGGCGACTGCGCGCGGCCTCGCCGCCGGACTCGCGGTACCGCTGTATGCGTTTTCGAGCCTGGCCTGCCTGGCGCTGGAACGGGTAGGGTCCGGAGCCGTCTGCAGTGTCTTCGACGCGCGGCGCGGGGAGGTGTATGCAGGATGCTACGAGAGGGCGGGGAACACGGACCGGCTCGACGCGCTGCTCGCGCCGGAAGCCATGCACGTGGATGAGCTGCGAACACGCATGGCCGGCATGAGCGCGACATACACCGGCGACGGCGCGCGGCGCTATGCGGACGCGCTCGGTATTGCGCCGCCTCCGCCCGCGTTCCCACGCGCATCCGCCCTGCTGCGACTCGCGGCCGCCGATCCGCACGCTGGGCTCGTCGAGCAGCCATCCGGCTGGGAGCCGACGTACCTGCGATCGTCGGGCGCCGAACGGGGGATCGCCGGATGATGTGCGGGAGCGCGCTGCGCGGATGATGGGCCCGCGGATGATGGGCCTGGCGCGTACGGCTGCAACGCGCGGGAACGGGTTGCACGCATGAGCAGCATGGCGCACGAGGCCGGCTCACGCGCGAGCGTGCACCTGCGCGATATGATAATTGCCGACGTACCGGCTGTTGCGGCGATCGAGCGCGCGTCGTACACCATGCCGTGGAGCGATGCTACATTCCGCGGGTTGCTGCGACGGCGCGATGCGGAGATGGTCACCGCCGAAGCGGATGGTCACGTGATCGGCTATGCCGCCTTCTGGTGTGTCGTCGATCAGGGCGAACTCGGCAATGTGGCCGTGTCCGCAGAATGGCGCGGCTACGGCCTCGGCGCACGCCTCGTGGAGGAAATCCTGAGGCGCGCCGTGCTGCGCGGCGTGCGCGAGGTGTTTCTCGAAGTGCGCCCGTCGAATACCGTCGCGCGAACGCTCTACGAGCGACTGGGATTCCGACCCGTCGGACGTCGCCGCAACTACTATCAGGCGCCCGTCGAGGACGCGATCGTTCTGCGTCACCTCGTGCAGCCGCTCTGATCAGACACTATCGATGCTGAATCCTGGAGTCATGCCACAGTTCCCCCAGTACAGACCGCGCCGCCTGCGCAGGACCGAGTCGCTCCGCCGCCTCGTGCGGGAGACGACGGTCGATCCCGGCGATCTCATACAGCCGTACTTCGTCACGACCGGAACCGGCGTGCGTCAACCGGTCGGTGCCATGCCCGGCGTGTTCCGCACCTCCGTAGACGAAACCGTGCGCGATGCCGCAGAGGCCGCGCAGCTCGGCATTCCCGCCGTACTGCTGTTCGGAATTCCCGACGAGAAGGACGAGCGCGGCACCAGCGGCTGGGACGAGGATGGCGTCGTGCAGCAGGCTGTGCGCGCCCTCCGGAAGGAGGTCCCTGACCTCATCGTCATCACGGACGTCTGCCTGTGCGAGTACACGTCGCACGGGCACTGCGGCGTGCTCCACGACGGCAGTGTCGACAACGATGCGACGCTCGAGCTGCTCGCCCGCCAGGCGCTCAGCCACGCACGCGCGGGCGCAGACATCGTCGCTCCGAGCGACATGATGGATGGCCGTGTCGGAACACTCCGCCGCACGCTCGACGCAGAGGGATTCCAGGAGACCGCCATCCTCTCCTACGCGGCCAAGTATGCGTCGGCGTTCTACGGACCGTTCCGCGAAGCCGCTGGCAGCACGCCACAGACTGGTGATCGGCGTGGCTACCAGATGGATCCGGCCAACGCGGAGGAGGCGCTCCGCGAGGTCCGGCTCGATATCGAGGAGGGCGCCGACATGATCATGGTCAAGCCGGCGCATACGTACCTCGACATCATCTGGCGCGTAAAGCAGTCGACCGGCTATCCGGTCTGCGCGTACCACGTTTCCGGGGAGTACGCCGCCATTGTGGCAGCCGGTGAGCGGGGCTGGATAGATGCCGATCGCGCCCTCGCGGAGACGCTTACGGCCATTCGCCGGGCGGGTGCGGACCAGATCATCACGTACTGGGCAACCGAGTTCGCCCGCCGCCGCTCGAACGGAGAGCTTTGACGCGGTGCAGGATCGCATTATCTTGTACTGCCCCGGAGAGAACCAAGAAACAGGCGATGATGAGCCTCAGCCTGCACGTCGTGCATGTGACCGGTCGGGAACCATACCGTCCGGGAAACCGCACGGCCGAACGGTCCTTCTCAAGGAGATCGACTTGCTGAAACACCTGGTCCGTACTCCGGTCCGCATACTCCTCCCCGTGATCCTCCTGCTGGTCGGCAATGCGGCCGAAGCGCAGGAGCAACCTGCAACGCCCCAGCAGCGGGAGCACCAGGTGCGCCGCGGCGACACGCTGTGGGAGCTGGCGCGCGCGTATCTGGACAACCCGTTCCTGTGGCGTCTGATCTACGACGCCAACCGCGACGTGGT
>DATABQ010000485.1:0-4683 GCA_036259495.1 Longimicrobiales bacterium
CGAGGCCGCGCGTCGCATTGCTGAAGATGCCGGCCACGCCGCACTGCTCGCGCGCGCGCACCGCTCGCTACTGCTGCTCCGTATCTGGACAGGACCGCCCGATGAAGCCCGTGTGCAGGGTGCCCGTGCAGCGGAGCTCGCGCGCGCGACCGGCGACACGTCGACCGAGTTCTTCGCGGAATGGGGGCTGGCTGTGCTCGAAGGGCTGACCGGTCACACTGACGCGATGGCCCGGCACCTCGCAGTAACCGAGATGATCGCCGAGCGCCAGCGTTCGCCGCTGCTGCGACTCTGGACTGCGGAGCTCTCGATCGAGCTCGCGTCGGCCCTCGGCGAATGGGATCGCGGGATCGCCGTCGGCGAGCATGCTATCGGCATCGCGCGCTCGCTCAACCAGCGGACGATGCTGCCACGGCTGCTCGTGTGGACCGCCCTCATCCATCTCGGCCGCGGCGAGGTTGACATCGCGAAGGGATACATCGATGAGGCGTGGCAGACCAGCGGCGCCGACACGATCGACAGCGCACCCGCGGATGTGCATTCGGTAGTACCTGCGCACATCGGCATGGCTGCGTACCACATCGTCAGCCGCGACTTCGCAGAGGCGATTCGAGTATGCCATCGCGGCCTCGCGATCGCCGATCGCACCGGTTACCCGTTCTGGGCGATGCATCGCCTGCTGCCGCTGCTGGCTGAAGCGCACTGTCACCTGTGGGATGTCGAAGGCGCGCTCGCCGTCGAGCAGCGCATCCGTTGCGAAGCTGAACGACTCGGTCACAGGGCAGGGCTGGCGTGGGCCGACAGCTGCCGCGCCCTCGCCGTCTGGCTGGGTGGCGATGCCGCCGGCGCAACGCGCCTCATCCGCGAAGCGTGCGAAGCGCTCGAGGCCATCCCCATGCTCGGCGATGCAGCGCGCCTCCGCAGGCAGCTCGCCGGACGACTCGCTGAAACCGGCGATCGCGATGACGCACTCCAGGAGCTTCGCAGAGTCTACGACAGGCTCTCGAGCATGGGCGCCGAGCAGGAGCTCACCAAGACTCGCGGGATGTTCCGCGAGATCGGCGCGAAACCGCCTGCGCGGAACACCGTCACCGGCGCGGAAGGCCTTACCGGCCGCGAGCTCGAGATCGCTCGCATGGTCGCCGCACGGAAGTCGAACAAGGCGATCGCAAGAACGCTCGAGATTTCGCCTCGCACGGTGAGCACTCACCTCAGCAACATCTTCCGCAAAATCGGCGTTGGCTCACGCGGTGAGCTTGCAGACTACGTCAGGGAATATGGCATCGCGTGAGCTGGCCCCTCCCTCCTGGCGTGTCTCTGCGACATAGCGCGCAACGCTAATCACAAAATGTGATTGGCGTTCGCCCGGCATGACGCTTGCCCTCTTTTCGGATGCGGTGCCGTTTGGATGAGACGACGAATGACTCGCCGGGCGCCCTGGGCTTCACTGCCGGGGCGCTCGTCGCGTTTAGAGGGAAGGGAGCGGTAACGGTATGATGACATACACGAGGCATCTGATGGCGCTTGCCGCAGTAACAATGCTGGCGGGCGGCTGTGCATATGGCAACACGACGATGGACGACACGGCAACCATTGCCGACGACAGGACCGTCATCCAGGTAGCGAACAACAACTGGTCCGACATGACGATCTATCTGATGCGGAATGGCCAGCGGCAGCGACTGGGTACGGTGACGAGCCAGTCCTCGGAGGTGTTCGTGGTGCCGACGGCGATCATATCCACAGCGGCGGACATTCGCCTGGTGGCCGACCCGATCGGCTCCAGCCGCACGTTCACGTCGCCGGCGATCGTGCTTACACCGGGACAGAAGGCGGAGTGGCAGCTCGAAAACTCACTCGCGCTCTCGAGCATGTGGATACGGTAGGAGTGATTCGGTAGCGTTGCGCGGAGCGCGCCGGCCTCGTTGCCCCGTCAGGTGCAGTCATCCGAGGTACGTGCGCCCCGTGCGCGCTGATGTCCACCGCCCGGGAGCATACCGGCTGAGGTTACTGCAGCGTCCGTCCCTTACAGTACCTCGAGACGCGTCGAGCTCTCCGCTCAACGCGATTGGTCATAACGAAGCCCACTTCCTGAACATCTCCTCTGACACAGTGAAGAGCTCCGGCGCCAACCGCGCATCCACCAGCCACACCTGACCTGTCTCGATTGCGAGAAGGCGTAGCTGTCCCGGAATACGTCGCGTCACGACCTGATCGGTATCGCGATTCCAGCGAGCGAGGTACGTCGTATCGGACGTCCGGTCCGGCGGATCGCTGTAGAGCAGGAGAAGGTCCCCACCACTCCAGGCAATTCCGTGCGGCTTTGCTCCACTCCATTCCTCTGGAACGAAAACAGCGACGCTGTCGGACATCTGCCCGGAACAGTGCTGCGTGTGCAGGTATCCTCGTGTCCAGTCGAAGACCGCGAGAGCTGAATCGGATGTCGCAAGCCGCATATCCGTCCAGCTTACAATCATTGGTGATCGATTGACGGTGCGCCCCGTGGATTCCGTCCAGCCTGCATTGCCGTGTCGGTAGAAACCTACGCCCGACGGCTGAAAAGAGCCTGCGCTTTCAGACGTGACGACCTGATACGTACCGACCAGCTGACCACTGCAGCCTGTGCTGAGTGCGACCATGTTTGCCGGAGCCCGCGCCCGGCTGGATTCCGCAAGCTGCTCCAGGGACCAGCGGACGACGCTGGACAGATGACGATCAAATATCGACAGAGTGTCGCCCCGAACGGCGACGGCCGCCGGGGAGAGCAGTTCGCCCGGCCCCTCTCCTTTACGTCCAGCCGTACGGATCAATTTGCTTTGAGGATCATACACATGAATGAATGGCTCGAGAGCGTCCACGATCAATACGCCGCCATCTTCGAGTGGCACAACCGAGGTGATCTCCGCGAATGGTGGGTTGCCTCCACGATCTGTCAGACTCGACGTCTTTCAGATCGGCGAAGTTCGTCAATCGACAGGGGCCCTGAGCCGTCTGCTCCGGTGCAGCCCATGCAAAAAATCACCATGCTGGCGCGCCAGCACCTTCGCAGATTCAATAGCACCTCGCTGAAGAGTGCTCGTGTCGCAGAGGAATTCGACCGATGAAAAACGGTGGTGCGTGCCGCAGGCGTATCGGAACCTTCGTCGCAGGTATGGCGTCTCTGGCCTGTCTGATGGCCGGGTGTGCACACACTGCGACCACCTCACCTCCGGGAGCTGCCACACCGGCGGTGGTGGACGTTGCGCTACCGGCGGATCAGCGAGTGGAAGGCGAGCGGACATGGGATCGTGTGGCCGAAGGAGATCGCGTTCGCTCGGCAGTTGTTGATTGGGCGTTCGACCGCACCCCCGGCGGCTACCTGCTCCTCAGCAGCGGTCCGCTGCGCCTTCGGGATGAACCACAAGGATGGTTCATGAGGAGCTTCCCCGCAATCTACGCGGCGGCCGGTGTAGCCAGTGAGACGGTCCTGGATTTTGAGGATGCGAGCAGGCTGGCTCCAATCGACATCACGATATCCCCTACAGACGTAACTGTCGTGATCGTCCCAGACTCGACGTTCCTGGAGCTCCGCGATCAGCAGGCTATGTCTCCTGAAGGGTACCCGCTGAGGGATTACTGGACGGCAGTCGGCGAAGCCTATCCCGGGAGCCGCGGCGTCATCGCGCTTTCACCCGTAGGCTTCAACGTCGCAGGCACCGAAGCGCTGGTCATGATCACATTCGGCTGCGGCATCGAATGCGGCTTCGACGCATTCGCCGTTCTCCGCCGCGCCGGGAACGACTGGATCGTGCGCGATCACAAGCTGTTGAGAGGCGCGCTCGAGCAGCGGCGACCGCGTTGACGTCACGCCGCAGTGCGGAATCCGTACTCGTTGATCAGCTCACCATAGACCCGTGCGTCCGCGAGCGCGAAGCGGTTCAGCACGTCGCGCACATTAACGCACCGCCGCTCTGCCTCCAGCTGCAGCCAGTCGCTCATGCAGGAAAGGTGTTCCTTCTCTTCTTCGATGGTGCGCTCCAGTGCGGCGCGAACGATCGGATGGGTTTCGGGCAGGCGCGCGTGCTCGGTGAAGTGACGGAGCACCCGTCGCTCTATGACGTGCGACAGAGCGACCACCTGGAAGAGGCTGCCCGGCGCACCGACGATCCTGCCCAGGCGGGCCTGGTAGGTCGACTCGACGGGCTGAAGCTGCCCGCCGAGGGCAACGATCGTCTCCGTCCAGAGCTGCGCATGCGTGAGCTCATCGGCAGCATGCCGCGTCAGCATCAGGATCAGGTCGGCGTCGCGCGACCGGCGCACGAGCTGACCCAGGACGAGTCCTCCGTGCAGCTCGCAGGCGCGGTAGAAGTTCAAACGGTTCAGCTCCATCGTCGAGATCTGCATTCCATCCTCCGCCAGGCGTCTGTGGATGTACTGTGTTGTGCGGATGGAATGTGGGCGGGCGGGAGGACGGTGGCCGTACGATGGGGTACGTAGGCCAGGCACGGCGAGTACGTAGGCGGGGTGCCCGGAGGGCTGATTACCGGCCGTCGCGGCCGCCCCGCCCCCAGTCGGACGCGGAACCCATTCTGCAGAATGGCCGCGGGCGCCATGGAAACGCCCCGGCGCACGGGTGCCGTCGAGGGCGCGGACACGGCCACCGGGCGCGTGCTTCAGACCGGCGCCTGGGTGTCACGGCCAATG
>DATABQ010000486.1:0-4494 GCA_036259495.1 Longimicrobiales bacterium
GTCCTGCGCCCGTGACCCGATACGCGCGCCCCGTCAGGCGCAGCAGCGCGGCCTCCAGCTCGCCCTGTACGCTGCGCGCGGCACTCTGCACCTGCCATCCGGCGAAGCCGCCGCCGTCATAGTGCAGCGTCAGCCGTATCCGGTGCTCATCGGCCTCCATGCGCGCGCTCACGGGCCGAAAGCTACGCGCGCGCGATACGGTGTCAACGCCGCGCGCCCGCCCGCCTGCTCAGGCGCCGCCGAACCGCGAAAGCACGTCGAGGACTTCGTCGATGTCCGACTCCGTGTGGTCGGCGTTGACCTGGAACCGGATCTCCTCGTCGCCGCGCGGCACCACCGGGAACGCGAGGCCGGTGGCGAGGACGCCGTTCGCCCGCAGGTGCCGGACGAGCGCGCGGGTGCGGTCGGTGTCGCGTACCATCAGCGGCACCACCGGGTGCTCGCCCGGAATCACCTCGAAGCCGAGCCGCACGAGCCCCTCCTCGAACCGGCGTGTCAGGGCGCGCAGGCGCGTCAGCAGCGTGCGGCCGGCGGCGCTGTCGAGCAGCTGGAGCGACTTCAGTGCCGCACTCGCCTCGGCGGGCGTGATCGGATTGGAGTAGATGTACATCGGCGCCGTTTCGCGCAGGAACCGCACGACCGCTTCGCGCGATGTGACGTAGCCGCCGTTCACGCCGAATGCCTTGCCGAGTGTGCCGACCAGCACGTCCGACGGCGGCGCTGACGTGTATTCCTCCGTGCCACGGCCCGTTTCGCCGAACGCGCCCACACCGTGGGAATCATCGACCACCACGATGACGTTCTCGGGGAAGCGGTCATCGAACTCAGCGGCGATGCTCATGACCTCATCCAGCGGCGCATGGTCGCCACGCATGCTGAAGATGCCGTCGGTGACGACGATCGCGCGTGCGGCATCGCGCGTCGACGCCTGCTCCAGCGCTGCGCGCAGCTCCTTCATCTTCGAATGGCCGTACACCGCCTTGTCCAGCGGACGCGACAGACGCATCGCGTTGATGATGCAGTTGTGGTTCAGCTCGTCGCTGATGAGGATCGTGCGATCCGTGGTCAGCGGAACGATCGTGCTGACGACGGTCGCATATGCGGAGCTGAAGATCATCGCCGCTTCGCGCGAGTGGAACGCCGCCAGGCTGCGCTCCAGCTCCACGTGTGCGTCGTACGTGCCGCTGATGAAGCGCACCGCGCCGGGCCCTGCGCCGTACCGCTGCGCCGCCTCCTCCTCCGCGGCAATGACTTCCAGGTTGAGCGACATCCCGAGGTACGAGTTCGAGTTCATGCGCACGAACTCGCGCTGTCCCTCGCTCGCCAGCCGGAACCTCGGGCCACGGCCATCGCGCGCCCTGATGACTTCGGTGACGACCGTCTCCGCGCCCTTCGCCGTGCCGCGCTCCTCCAGGTCTGCGACGTGCCCGGCGAGAATGCCTGCGACTCGATCCAGAGGCATCGCTCAGCTCCCTGCGTTCCCGGCGCCCGCGCCGAGCTTCGCTCCAAGGTGTTCCAGCATGTCCTTCGTCATGGATGCCAGATCGTAACGATGACTCCAGCCCCACTCCTCGCGCGCAGCGCTGTCATCGATCCGCCGCGGCCACGACTCCGCGATGCGCTGCCGCACGGGATCGACATCGTACGCGATCTCGA
Source organism: Longimicrobiales bacterium (assembly GCA_036259495.1). Classification (GTDB taxonomy): domain Bacteria; phylum Gemmatimonadota; class Gemmatimonadetes; order Longimicrobiales; family RSA9; genus SH-MAG3. The sequence goes on from DATABQ010000486.1 coordinate 1,657, forward strand.
ACCCGGGCAGCTCGACCGCAATTGCCTGCGCGAGCGTGGCGGGGGTGAGCTGCATGGCCGTCAGGTTGAACGCATTGCGATGCTCGAGCCGTGACGCGTCCGCTTCCATCACTTCGATCGCGGCACGTACTGCGTCCGGCATGTACATCATGTCGAGCTGCGTATCCGCCGACAGGAAGCACGTGTAGCGGCCGTGCTCTATCGCCTCGTGGAAAATCTCCACTGCGTAATCCGTCGTGCCGCCGCCCGGCGGTGCGACGTAGGAGATGAGGCCCGGGAAGCGCAGTCCCCGTGTGTCGACACCAAACCGCGTGTGGTAATAATCGCAGAGCAGCTCGCCGGCGACTTTCGTGACGCCGTACATCGTGCTCGGCCGCTGAATCGTATCCTGCGGAGCCGGATCGGCCGGTGTTCCCGGACCGAACGCGCCGATGGAGCTCGGCGTGAACACCGCGCACTTTGCTTCGCGTGCGACCTCGAGCACGTTCATGAGCGTGCCCATGTTCACTTCGTACGCGAGCTGCGGCTTGCGCTCGGCGGACGCGGAGAGCAGCGCGGCGAGGTGATAGACGACGTCGGCGCGATGCCGCCGAACCGCGTCCGCGACGGCCGCGGCATCCAGACAGTCGAGCACTTCGAACGGACCGTCCAGCAGCGGACCGGACTCCGGATGCCGTACATCGCTCGCGAGCACCGCCTCCTCGCCGTATGCCTCGCGCAGCGCCGGCACGAGCTCCGTTCCGACCTGACCCGCGGCGCCCGTTACGAGAATTCTGTTCATCAACCTCTCCAGCAGGGAATCCGCCGGCACTCGGGCCGGCGCGGCGCGCTTAGATTAAGGCCGCAGGCCCGCGCTGCAAGCCCGACCGTTGATCGCGGACGGATGACGTCGGTGCCGTGCAGGCGTCGGTCGTGCCGTGCAGGCGTCGGTCCTGCCGTGCAGGCGTCGGTCGAGGCCGTGCAGGCGTCGCGCACTTGCCGAACCGGCGCCGGTGCGGTACGCCTTCTGCCCGCGCCGGCGCTGTGCCGCTGCGTGAAATTCCGTACACTGCACGTGATGAGCACCGAACCAGAACACCAGGACGATCCGCCGGATCTCGGCGCGCTCATCGCGCGCGCGGCAGGCGAAGCGCGGCTGGACGGCGCCGAGGCCGAAGCCGCATTCGGGATCGTGATGCAGGGAAGGGCGACGCCGGTGCAGATCACTGCGCTGCTCGTCGCCATGAAGGCCCGCCGGGAGACGCCGGAGGAGATTGCCGGCGGGGTCCGCGCCCTCCGGAGCGCGATGATCCCCGTTCAGGCATCCAATCCCGATGAGCTCGTGGACACGTGCGGGACCGGGGGCGGCTCCGTCACGACCTTCAACATCTCCACGGCCGCGGCACTCGTGGCCGCCGGCGCCGGCGTACGCATCGCGAAGCACGGGAACCGGTCCTTCAGCTCGCGCTGCGGCAGCGCCGATATCCTCGAGGCGCTCGATGTGCCGATCGAGCTCTCACCCGATGGCATGGCCGATGTCCTGGAGAGTGCCGGGATCGTCTTCATGTTCGCGCCGCTGCTGCACCCCGCGATGCGCCATGTCGCCCCGGTTCGCCGGGAGCTTCGCATGCCCACCATCATGAACCTGCTCGGTCCGCTCACGAATCCGGCCGGCGCGCGCCGGCAGGTGGTGGGTGTGGCGGACCCGGCGCTCCTCGACCTGGTCGCCGCCGCGCTCAACGAGCTCGGCCACCTGCGCGCGCTCGTCGTCCATGGCGAGCCCGGCATGGACGAGCTCAGTCCGATCGGTACGACTCGCATCCTCGATGTCCGGGAGGGGCGCGTGACGTCGGACACCATCGACCTGCGCGACCTGCTTCCGGGCAGGGACACGGATCCGGCCGGTCTCGCAGGAGGGGATCCGGCGGACAACGCCCGCATGGTGATGGACGTTCTCCGCGGAACCGCACCCGACGTGGCACGCGCCGCGGTCGCGATCAATGCCGGCGCAGCCGTGTATGTGGCCGGGCTGGCTGACTCGATTGCCGAAGGTTTCGCCGTTGCCGAGCGGAGTATCGATTCCGGCGCAGCGTTGAACGCGCTCGGCCGATTGCGTGACGCCGCGAAATCAGCTCGCTGAACGGCTGTTTCGGGGGAGGTGAGGGTTACCGGCCAGGGGTCACGCAGGATAATCCGATCCCTGTCCATAAATCCGCCCCCGCCTCCTTCCGTGACCCGTGAACGGTAACCGACACATCCCCGTCCCACGCGCCATCCCGCTAGTTCGTGGAGATTACCGCCTTGACGGTCCACGGCCCGAGAATCGGGCTCTGCGCGAGACTCACGAACACCACCAGCGTGTTGCGACCTGTCGTACGTCCGATCATGAATGTCCGCTTTCGCATCTCAATACCTCCGGATGACGCCGACCACTACACCCTGTACCATCACTTCGTCCGACGGAAAGAACATCGGTGACATCGTCACATTCGCCGGCTGCAGCCGGATCCGGCCGTCCCGCTCACGGTAGAACTTCTTGACGGTCGCGGAATCGCCGTGCACCAGTGCCACCACCATCTCGCCGTTGTCCGCGCTGTTGCGCGAATTCACGATCACGTAGTCACCATCGCGGATCTGCTCGTCGATCATCGAGTCGCCCCGCACCTTCAGCACGTAATGACGGCCGCCGCGGCCCACCATGTCCTCCGGCACCGCTACACTGTCCTGGTCCGCCACCGCTTCGATCGGCTGGCCCGCCGCCACCATGCCCAGCAGTGGCAGCTCCACCGCACTCACACCCCCGCCCGAGGAGACCAGCTCGATCGATCGGCTCGAGTTGCGACTCTTTCGGATGTAGCC
>DATABQ010000487.1:0-6594 GCA_036259495.1 Longimicrobiales bacterium
CGCCGTCTCACCGGACGGCAGCCGCGTTTACGTCGCGAACGGTCATGCGAATTCGATATCGGTGGTGGACCCCCGTGCGCAACGCGAGATCGCCGTGGTTCCGGTCGGCCGGCGACCCTGGGGCGTCGACATCAGCCGCGACGGCAAGTTCATTTATACCGCGAACGGCGGCTCCAACGACGTCTCGGTCATAGACGCGGCAACACTGACGGTCATCGGGACGATTCCCGTGGGCGAACGGCCATGGGGTGTCGCACTGACGCACTGAACACCACCGCAGCTGAGCGATCGCTGTTCCGTGCGGTCGAGTGCGTACGCCCGGTGACGCGGTGCAATCGCTGAGGCCGTGCGCTGCCAGGACGTGCGCTGCCAGGACGTGCGCTGCCGGGTTGCGGTGTTACTGCAGCGACGCGGCAATCAGCAGTACCATCGCCGCTGCGGCCGCGGCACGGCGGCTCACGCGGCGCTCGGACTCGCGCATCCATGACGCGAGCAGTGCGAGCGCGGCGCCAACATAGACGAGACTCGCCGGCACCCACATGATGAGGCCGCCGAGCTGCTGATCCTCGAGCGCCGTGAGTCCCCATGCGGGCGCGGTGAACTCGTACGGCGCATAGAACACATCCGGCGCGAACGTGAGCAGTGCACCGAGCAGACTGCTGTGAACCGCGGTCGTGAACAGGTAGAGAACTGCGACACCGTGGCGCGGGCGCTCGCGCACCGCCCACCAGAACAGCACTGCCGTCAGCAGGAAGGAGCTGTGCTGTGCGGTATGCGCCAGCTCGCTGGTGAGGGTCGCAGCATACAGTGACGGCGCGTGCCAGACCCAGATGGCGGCGGCGTGCAGCACCCAGGCAGTCGCAGGCGTGACAAGAGCCTTCCGGACTGACCGGAGCGGACCCGCCCCGAGCACATGCGCAACGGCACGGCGGCCGCGGTGCGGCAGGGACCACGTGAGCGCCGTGAGCGGCGCGCCGAGTACGATCAACGGCGCGGCCACGCCCATGAGCAGAACGTGCTGCGTCATGTGCGCGGAGAACAGCGCACCGCCGAGCGCATGCAGCGGGGATATCAGCGCCAGCGTAAGCGTCAGCATGCCCGCGCCGAAGCACCAGGCCTGCCACTCCCGGACCCCGCGACCTTCACCGGCGCGGCTCCACACCGATTGCAGCCCCCGCGCATACAGCAGCAGTCCCGTGATGATCGGGAACACCACACCCGCTTCGAGCGTCCACGCACCCCACAGCTCCCCGGGGATTATGGCCGGATGCATCAGGACGTGCATGGTCCCGGCATCAGGTTGGCGGCCCTGCAGTCCGCTCGCGCCCCGCCGAACGGCATCGCAGCGCAGACCAGCAGGTAGCGCGTCATTGCAGTCTCGGCGCGGCGCCGCCGGTCCGGACCACCGGCACGTGGTACTCGCGGAGAATCGCGTCAATGTCTGCAGCGCGGCTCTGAAGTACGCCATCCAGCTCGTCGCGCAGCGCGGTGTCCTCACGCCGTACGCCCATTGCGATGTCGAATACGAACGGCAGGAACGGAAGGTCGATCTCCGGCTTTACCGGCACCAGCTCGACGGGCAGGTCGCGCGCGTGGGCATACCAGCCTGCAAGTGGGCCCCAGACTACGGCTACATCGACGCGGCCATCCGCCACCGCATCCATGATCCTCGCCGGCGGCGCCTCCTGGCGGTAGTCGCCGATGACGCTGAACCCGCGGACATTGTTCACAATGCCGCGGTTCGCCAGTGCATGTGCGGGCGGCGAGTTCGTGTAGTCATCGCCGATGATCTGAACGCCCACGCGCAGCTCGCGCAGGCGCGGATCATCCAGCGACTCGATGTCCAGTCCGGTGTCGCTCCGGTACACGAACACATAGGTCGAGCGATAGTAAGGCCGGGTGGGCAGCGCCAGCTCGAAACTGCCGGGCACGCCCATGATCACGTCGCATTCACCGGCGCGCAGCGTGTTGCGCACGAAGCCGCGTCGCTGCGCGAACCACGTGTACTCGACACGCGCATCCAGCTCATCCGCTATTACTTCCGCCAGCCGATTCTCGAAACCCTCGCCGGCCTCGTTCGAGAACGGCATGTTGTTCGGATCCGCGCACACGCGCAGCACGCGCGACCGGTCGGATGTCGCAGCACATGCCGCGCTCGCAAGCATGAGCACTGCGGCCATCAGCGCGCGTGCGATCCCGGTCATCACCGCCCCGGTCATCACTGCTGCTCCGGCCCGTCATCCTGCGCGAGCTCGCCAATGGCGGGCAGCTGCCGTGCCTCCCCCTCAGCCTTCGCCGACTGGAGGTGCTCCGGCTCACTCCCAAACGCGATCGCCAGGAGCAGTATCAGTGTGGCGCTGCGGGCCGGCCGGTCCATATGCGTTGTCCCCGTGGGCGTGGAGCCTGTTCGGAAGCCGGTGTCCCGGCGGCTTCTGAAGCCCGAAACCAGAAACGCCACGCCTCACCGGTGAGCGGGCGTGGCGACGTGCGTCGCCTGCTGCCGGCTGTGTTACGGCTACTGCTGCGACACCGATCAGTCCGGAACTGCCCGATCCGCGGCCAGGCCATCGTTCTGCAAGCAGTGTTCCGACCTTCGGCGCCCAGCGTCCCTTTCGCACACGTGACGACCTGCTACAATTCGACTCCGGACAGCGGCCGTGCGCGCGGTGCGCGGCGGATAACGTGCCACTACTTCAGCCGGACCGGATAATGAGCGGGACCATAGACGACAGCCGCGACCTGTACAACGTCGAAGGCTGGGGCATTGGCTACTTCGACATCAACGATCTCGGCCACGTCACCGTTCATCCGACGAAGGCTGGCGATCGCGGGCTGGACCTATATGAGATCGCCATGGACCTGGAGGCACAGGGCGTCGGGCTGCCCCTTCTGCTCCGGTTCTCCGACATCCTCCGCACACGGATCGAAATGCTGACGGAGCGGTTCCGCACTGCGATCCGCGACTTCGAGTATACCGGTGACTACACGACCGTCTATCCGATCAAGGTAAACCAGCAGCGCCACGTGGTCGAGGAGATCGTCGCGTTCGGCCGGCGCTTCAACGTCGGCCTCGAGGTCGGCAGCAAGCCGGAGCTCCAGGCCGTTCTGGCTCTGACCGAGCGCACTGATCACATGATCGTGTGCAACGGCTACAAGGATGAGGAGTACATCCGCCTGGCGCTGATGGGGCAGAAGCTCGGCCACACCGTCCTCGTCGTACTCGAGAAGATCGGCGAAGTCGACACACTGCTGAAGGTGGCGGACGAGATGGACATCGCGCCGACCGCTGGCGTGCGCATCAAGCTTTCCACTACCGGTGCCGGCCGCTGGTCCGAGACGGCAGGTGAGAAGAGCAAGTTCGGTCTCAATGCCGCGCAGCTCATGCGCGTGGTCGACAAGCTGCAGTCGGTCGACCGCACCGATATTCTGAAGATGATCCACTTCCACATTGGCTCGCAGATTCCCGACATCCGCAACATCAAGGCTGCGATGACGGAGGTCTCACGCTACTACGTCGAGATGCAGCAGCTCGGCGTCGATATCGAGTACGTCGATGTCGGTGGCGGCCTGGGCGTCGACTACGAAGGTACGCGTTCGACCGCTGCCGCCTCCGTCAACTACTCCGTGCAGGAGTATGCCAACGACATCGTCTATTCGCTCGCCGAGGCGTGCCGCGAAGCCGAGCTGCCGATGCCGCATATCATCTCGGAATCCGGTCGCGCACTGACGGCGCACCATGCGCTGCTGCTGCTCAACGTGATCGATATCGAGACCCAGATGGCCGACGCACCAGCGGACATCGCCGACGACGCGCACCCGCTCGTCCACGACCTGTTCGCTGCACTGAACGAGATCGACGATCGCAGTCTCCGCGAGGTCTATCACGACACGCTCTTCGCAAAGGAACAGGTGCAGTCGCACTTCCACAGCGGCGTGCTGTCACTTCGCGAGCGCGCGGTCGCCGAACGGCTTCAGGTCGCCCTGATGAATCGCATCGCACAGCTCGCCGGCAAGAACGAGGAGGAGTACGGCGATATCCTGCCGGACGTGAACGCCAACCTCACGGACCGCTACTTCTGCAACTTCTCGCTCTTCCAGTCGCTGCCGGACTCGTGGGCGATCGATCAGCTGTTCCCGATACTCCCCGTGCATCGCCTGAACGAGGAGCCGACGCGGCGCGGCACGCTGCAGGACGTGACGTGCGACTCCGACGGCAAGATCGATCGGTTCGTCGGCTGGCGCAGGGCGAAGCCGAACCTCGAGCTGCACACACTTCGCGGCGAGGAGCCCTATGTCCTTGGCATTTTCCTGACGGGCGCGTATCAGGAGATCCTCGGAGACCTGCACAACCTGTTCGGTGACACGAACGCCGTCCACATCAAGCTCACGGAATCGGGATACGAGATCGAGGACCTCGTCCACGGCGACACCATCACGGAAGTCCTGAACTACGTGCAGTTCAATGCGCAGGATCTGATCACGACGTTCCGTCGCAAGGTCCAGAATGCAGAAGGGCTCGCGCGAATCGAGGCGAATGCATTCATCGCAGACTACATTGCGGGCCTGAACGGCTACACCTATCTGGAGGGTGACTCGTGAAGCACATGTCGACCGCAGCACCGCTCGCCGCACTGCTGATGTCCGCGTGCGCATCCGCGCCGACGCAGACGGCCGCCGATGCACCGGCAGCGGAGGCGCGCGCGCCCAATGAGGTGCACTGGGTACGCACGGCAGCAGAGCACCGCGCCATTTTCCTCCAGACGTATCGCACCGCCACGGATCGCCTGCGCGATTTCGCCGAGGGACGCCAGCCGGGCACCTGGGCAGTCATACTGGACGCAGACGAGACCGTGCTCGATAACTCCGAGTATCAGCGCCGTCTTGCCGTGCGTGGTGAAAGCTTCGATCCCGAAACCTGGAACGACTGGGTTCGGGAGGGAGTCGCCGATTCCCTGCCCGGCGCCGCCGGATTCATCCGTACAGTGCGCGAGCTCGGTGGACGCGTCGCCATCGTGACGAACCGCGATCAGGTCGTCTGCCCCGAAACCCGCACGAATCTCCAGCAGCTCTCCATGCGGGTCGACGCAGTGCTGTGCCAGTCGCCCGGGGAGAGTGGCAAGGACGGCCGCTTTCGCGCGGTGCGCGAAGGAACGACGGGCACGACGCTCCCGCCGCTCGATGTGCTGATGCATGTCGGTGACAACATCCAGGACTTCCCCGGCCTGACGCAGCACATCCGGAATGCGTCACCCGCCGCATTCGACAACTTCGGTCGCACGTGGTTTCTCCTGCCCAATCCGATGTACGGCTCCTGGGAGGACAACCCTCCGCGCTAGACGGCGTGCATGGAGCGCGCTGCATGTTCGTGCGCTGAGCAGCGCACGTCGCGCATCTGTTTTTTGTGCACTGATGCGGCGTACAACAGGGCACAGGATTTGCTGACGCTCTCCTCCGTGTGACACTCCTGATCGTCGGGTGCTGCCTGCCCGACTATCGCCGCCGCAGGCCAGGTAGTACCACCACGGGCCACGGGTAACGACCCGCAGCATGTCGGCCCGACAACAACTCGGAATACGAACGACGTTGGTTCGCCAGAGCGTTTACGCGCTGCCGCAGGGATCGGTACGCCCGTACAAACGCCAGTGTACGCCGCTGCTCATCCGGTGGCGAGCGCATCAGCGCGTGCTGACGAGCAAATGTGAATACCTGAAATGAGGTGACATGAGCAGACACGTGCTGATAACGGGTGGTGGTGGGTTCATCGGATCACATCTGGCGGACGCGCTGCTTGCGAACGGTGACCGCGTCCGCGTTCTCGACTGTCTGTCTCCGCAGGTGCACGGCGAGGACGCAGGTCGGCCGGAGTATCTGGCACCGGATGTGGAGCTGGTGGTGGGTGATGTGCGGGATCCGCGTGCAGTGCGTGATGCACTGGCCCGCATCGATGTCGTCTATCATTTCGCGGCGATGGTCGGTGTCGGGCAGAGCATGTATCAGATCAACGATTACACGTCAGTCAACGGTTTGGGCACGGCGGTGCTGCTCGAGGCGCTGATCGAACGTCCGGTCGAGCGGCTGGTCGTGGCTTCGAGCATGAGCATATACGGCGAAGGTCTGTACCGGGATGCCGCGGGCATGCTCCAGGCCGGGCAGGAGCGGACGCTCAATCAGCTTCGCGCCGCGGAGTGGGAGCTGCGCGGTGCCGACGGCGGCATTCTCCAGCCGATTGCGACACCGGAGACGAAGACGCCGAGCCTCTCTTCGGTCTACGCGCTCTCGAAGTACGACCAGGAGCGTCTCTGTCTGATGATCGGCCGCGCCTACGGTATTCCGGCTGTCGCGCTGCGATTCTTCAACGTGTACGGCCCGCGCCAGGCGCTGTCGAATCCGTACACGGGCGTGCTCGCAATCTTCTCGTCGCGCCTGCTGAACGAGCGGCCGCCGCTCGTGTTCGAGGACGGCGGCCAGCGCCGGGACTTCGTGAGCGTGCACGACGTCGCTCGCGCGTGCGTGCTGGCGCTGGACGCGCCGCAGGCCGCCGGCGTCGCCATCAACGTCGGCAGCGGCCAGTCATGGACGGTGCGCGCGATCGCC
>DATABQ010000488.1:0-6876 GCA_036259495.1 Longimicrobiales bacterium
CATTGGCAGTGGTGCTGACTGCGGATGAGCACGGGATCAGGCGGTCGGGCCGGTATTGCCGCATTACTACCGGTCTAACGGCTCCCAGAGTGCGACTGACAGCAGGAAATCTTCCATCCGGTGCGGGAGAGCGCGCTACACGGACGGTTTGCCGCTCATAACGTAGTCAAGCTTCCATCTACCCCGGCTAGCGGCGGCATCTCTGGAGCATTGACCTTCATGGGGTCGTCCAATCCTCCAGGATCAACAGTCGCGCCTCCCAGGTGGAGGGTTGATCGCCGTCCGACCGACTCTCTCCGCGCCAGAATCCGAGCACCCGAAGCGACGCCCACACCGGATAGCGAGGAGCCCCTTCTGTGTCACTCCGGAGGTGGCGCCACGACCAGCAGCGGCCGTGGCAGTACGTCATAGCTGAAGGAATCGCCCGCTACGTGCTCGCCATCGGCGTTCACGAGGAGGGGTGAGCGCGGGCTTACCTCGAGCGTGTCCGCCCGGTAGTAGCTCACGTGCGGACTATCGAGGTGCGTGCCCGCTCGCAGCTCCGGCAGAAGCCCCATGAACTGCAGGCGCGACATCTCGTGCACGAGCATAACGTCCAGCCTGCCGTCACCGACGTTCGCGAGCGGAGTGAGCAGCGTGCCACCGCCAGTCTGCCACGCGTTGCCGACTGCGAAAAAGATGAAGCCGCCGTCGTGCACGAGCTCACCGTTGAGACGGAACGCGCCGTCGTGCACGTCGAACGCCACCATGTTCTCCACGCCCGCAAGCACGTAGGCCAGGCCGCCCAGCCGCTTCTTCAGACCGCGCCCGGTCGTCTGTGATGCGTCCACGCCGAACCCGCCCGTCGACACATTGATGAAGCAGCGCCGGTTCACGCGCGCGATGTCCACCGGTCGCGCCGTGCCTTCCGCCGCCAGCCGCAACGCCGCTTCGATCTCCTCCGGAATGCCCAGGGACGATGCAAAATCGTTCGCCGTGCCGATCGGAATCAGCCCGAGCGTCGTGCTGCCACGCACCCGCGCCAGTCCATTCACCACCTCGTTCACCGTGCCGTCGCCGCCCGCGGCCACGACTACTTCGCACCACGCGCGCGCAGCCGCCCGCGCGTAGCGACGCGCATCGCCAGCCTCGAACGTCAACCGCACGGACACACGATGCCCGACGGCGCGCTGCGCCTCGACGGCCGCACGCAGCTCCTCCAGCCGCGACTCGTCCGCCGGCGGTCTCACAATCACTGCAATTCTACGTTTCATGGGCCTCCGTGGGTCCGCGGACCATGCAAATCCCGTCCCGATCCCATGGCGGCGCGTCGCCGTCCCATGGCCGTCGCGAAAAGTCTTGACCGGGTGGAGCGCCGGGGGTACCTTGGTGGGGTCAGGTGGGGAGTGGTGGGGAACGATGGCATTCCATGGCACGAACGGATGGCGTAGCGGAGCATGGCGGGTACCCGATCCCCAGTCCGGGGAGGGAAGTTCCTGGGCAGCTTTCAGCACCAGCTCGACGACAAGGGTCGTCTGAGTCTGCCGGCGCAGTTCCGTCGCGAGGCGACGGATCAGCGTTTCGTGCTGGTACAGGCGTATCCGCCGGCGCTGGCGTTGTATCCGGAGACGGAGTGGCTGGAGGTGGAGGAGCGCATGCAGACGATGATGCGCGATCCGGGGGGCCGCATGTGGGTGCTGTCGGTGATGTCGAGCGCGGTCGAGGTCACGCCTGACGCGCAGGGTCGGATCCTGATTCCGGCGTCGCTGCGGGGTGCGGCTGAGCTGGAGGGGCAGGCGCTACTGGTCGGAGCGATCAACAAGGTGGAGATCTGGAATCCTGCGCGGTTCGAGGAGGCAGTGCAGGGTGCTGCGCCGGACTTCCATCGGCACGCAGCGGACATTTTCCGCTAGTGGCAAGCGAACGGGACTATCACGAGCCTGTGATGGTGGCGGAGGTGCTGGAGCACCTGAAGCCGGAGCGTGGCGGGCTCTATTTCGACGGGACAGTGGGTGGCGGGGGGCACACGGAGGCGATACTCAGGGCCGGGGCGGAGGCCCGGGTCATTGGCGTGGACCAGGACGTGGAGGCGCTGAAAGTGGCTGGACTGCGACTGGAGTCATACGGCGACAGGGTGGAGCTGCTGGACGGGAACTTCGCGGATGCCGCGGAGACGGATTCCAGGCCTCTGGCGGGTGCGCTTCTCGATCTGGGTGTGTCGTCGCATCAGCTGGACGAGGCCGGGCGCGGGTTCTCGTTCCGGGCGGGCACAGCGCTGGATATGCGGATGGCAGCGGTTGCGGGTGCGCCGACTGCGGCGGACCTGCTGAATGACTGGCCGGAATCCGACCTGGCGGACGTGTTCTACCGGTACGGTGAGGAGCGTCGCTCGCGGGGTCTGGCGAAGGCGGTAGTGCGGCGCCGGCGGGATCAGCCGTTTCGCACGAGCGACGATCTGAACGAGGTGATCGACCGGTTCTACGGACCGCGCGTGACGGTACAGGATCGTGCGCGGATCTATCAGGCGCTTCGTATCGCTGTCAATGATGAGCTGGCGGTGCTGGAGCGGGCGCTGACGGCACTTCGCGATCGGCTGGAGTCGGCGGGTGTGTTCGTCGTGCTGTCGTACCACTCGCTGGAGGACAGGATCGTGAAAGATGCGTTTCGGGAGTGGAGCCGTGACTGCGTGTGTCCTCCGGAGCTGCCGGTGTGCCGGTGTCGGGGTGCGGCGCTGGGCAAGCCGCTGACGCGCAAGCCGGTGATGGCGGGAGAGGACGAGGTGGCGGCGAACACGCGGGCGCGGAGCGCGCGACTGCGGGCATGGAAGAAGGCGGTATGAAGCGAGGCACGGGGGCGATCCGGATGGGCATTGCGTGCGCGATGCTGTTCGGCTCGTTGAGCATGGTGGTATGGCGGCAGAGCCGCGCGCTCGAGGAGCTGCGCGGTCTGGACGCGGCGCGCGCGGAGCGAGCGCTGCTGCAGGCGGAGCATTCGGAGCTTCAGCGCGAGATCCAGCGCCTGGAGAGTCGCACGCGCATCGTTGCGGTGGCGCGTGAGAAGTTCGGCCTGCGCACTCCGGCGGGTGACGAGATCGTATTCCTGCAGGCGCCGTCGCGTGCAGGCATGGGCGGCGATGCTGCCGGGCTGGTGGGACGCGGTCTGCTGACGGTGGCGGAGCGGCCCTGATGGCGGCCCGAGCGAGCGGAAGAAGCCCGGAGGTGCGACGTCGCATTCTCCTGGCAGGCGTTCTGGTGAGCGCTGCGCTCGCGTCGGGCCGTGCATTTCAGCTGGGTGCGGTGGAGGGAGAGTCGTGGCACACACGTGCGCTCGACCAGCAGGGAGACACGCTCACGCTGGAGCCGCCGCGCGGTACGATCTACGACCGCGATGGCGTGCCGCTGGCCGCGAGTCACGAGGTGTTCAGCATTGCGGTGGCGCCGCGCGAGATCGCGGACGCGGCCGAAGTCCGGTCGCTGCTCGTGAAGCACCTCGGTGCGACCAAGACAGAAGCGCGTCGCTACACGGACGACGATCGCAGCTGGGTGGTTCTGCCGGGCCGCTACGGGCTCGAGGTGCGCGATGCTCTCGAGGGCGTTCCCGGCGTCCACTTCGAGACTGTGCTGCGACGCTTCTATCCCAACGGTGACATTGCCCGCGAGCTGCTCGGGCCGGTGCGTCTGGACGGTGTGGCGCTGGGCGGGCTCGAGCTGGAGTTCGATTCCGTTCTGAGCGGCCGTGCTGGCCGCGCAGTGGTTCGCCGCGATTCACGCGGCCGGGCGCTGCCGGGTGCGATGCTGCGCGCGATCGAGCCGGTGCCGGGCCGCGATGTGTACCTGACGATCGATTACGACCTCCAGGAGATCGCCGAGACGGCGCTCGCACAGGCGGTGGAGGAGAACGACGCCCGCGGCGGCGAGCTGGTCATGGCGGACCCTCGCACCGGTGAGATCCTCGCCGCCGTCAGCCGCAGCAGCGACGGCCGCGCGCGGAACTGGCGCGGCGTGACGGTGCCCTACGAGCCCGGCTCCACCATCAAGCCGTTCACCGTCGCGGCACTGCTGGCGCTGGGACGTGCCACGCTAGGCGACAGCGTGTTCGCGGAAGAGGGCCATTTCGAACGGCTGAAGCTGACCGACTCGCATCCTCACGAGTGGATGACGCTCGCCGATGCATTGCGGGAGTCCTCGAACATCGGTGTCGCGAAGCTCGCCGAGCGGCTGCAGGAGCGGGAGCAGTACGTGGCGCTCCGCAGTTTCGGCTTCGGGTCGCCGAGCGGCATTGCCTACCCGTCGGAGTCGGGCGGTCGCCTGCCGCACACGAGCGACTGGTCCTGGTCATCGCCGTCGCGACTCGCGATCGGGTACGAGATCTCCGTGACGCCCCTCCAGATGGCGATGGCGTACGGCGCACTCGCGAATGGCGGAACGCTGCTGGAGCCGCGGCTGGTACGGGAGGTGCGCTCTCGTGACGGCCGTATGGCGCAGGTGTTCGAGACGCGAGTAGTGAGGCGTGTGATTCCCGAAGATGTTGCAGACCAGATCCGCGATGTACTCGTCAATGCGGTAGAGGTCGGAACGGGCCGCGAGGCATCGCTCGACGCCTTCAGTGTGGCGGGCAAGACGGGGACGGCGCGAATTGCGGAGAACGGCCGCTACCGTCCCGGCGCATACACCGCTTCGTTCGCCGGTTTCTTCCCTGCGGACGATCCGCAGCTGGTTTTCATCGTGAAGCTGGATGAGCCGGAAGGCGAGTACTACGGCGGCCGTGCCGCTGCGCCCGTGACACGCGCCACGCTGGAAGCCGCGCTCGCAACGCGCAACACGCCCATCGACCGATCAGCGATCGCACGAGCGCCACAGGCTGTGGCTGCTGCGTCAGCTGCCGGCGGCAATGTTACGGATGCGACAGCCCGGACGCGCGCCACAGGATCCGATGTCGTGCGTTTCGCTTCGCATGGCGGATCTCGTCGCACCACGGCGGTCGACACGACGTCCCGCGCCATCCCTGATGTGAGCGGTATGCCGATGCGTGACGGCGTGCGGCGGCTGCACGAGGCCGGCTTCCGGCTGCACCTCGTGGGAAGCGGCCGCGTCCTGCGAACGGTTCCGGCTGCGGCAACTCTGGCCAGGCCGGCATCGGTGATCCGCGTCGTCGGTGAGGACGGCGCATGATGCAGGACCGTCGCGTTTCGATTTCGCAGCTCACGCGCAGGCTCCGCGCGGCGGACCTGCTGGTGGACGAGGCCGTCGCCGACGTCGTGTTCACGGGAATCACGGACGACAGCCGGTCCGTTACACCCGGGGACCTGTTCTGCGCATGGTCCGGCTCCTCGATCGATGCTCACGGCTACGTCAGCGCGGCGGCTGAGGCAGGTGCGGTTGCCGCACTCGTGGAGCGCCCCGCAGGCGACGCCGGCATTCCGCAGGTCAGGGTGCGGGACGGGCGCCGTGCCGCCGCGGTAGCCGCGAGCGTGTTCTTCGGAGAGCCGGAGCTGTCTCTGCGGCTGGCCGGGGTCACCGGCACGAACGGGAAGACCACCACCGTGTGGATGCTGCGGCACATGCTGTCGCAGCGCGTGGCGACGGCATCGCTCGGCACACTCGGCGCCATCCTGAATAATGGGACCGTGCTGCCGGGCAGCGAGTCACTGACGACACCCGGCCCGGTCGATCTCATGCGCACGCTGCGGGCGCTGGTCGACAGCGGCATCCGGATGGTAGCGATGGAAGTATCGTCGCACGCGCTCGACCAGGGGCGCGTGCACATGCTGGACTTCGACGTGGCCATCTTCACGAATCTCTCGCGTGATCATCTCGATTACCACGGGACGCTCGAGCAGTACCTGGTGGCGAAGCGCTCGCTCGTGCACCGGCTCAAACGGGATGGCACTGCCGTCATCAATGCCGACGACCGGGCGTGGATGGGACTCACGCGCGAGGCGCCGTCGTCGCTGACGTTCGGCGTGGAGCACGATGCGGATGTGCGCGCGACGCACGTCGAGCTGAGTGCGACCGGCGCCAGCTTCGATCTCCATACGCCGGACGGCCGTGCAGGCACGACGCTGCCGCTGCTGGGCGATTTCAACGTGCACAATGCTCTCGGCGCCGCCGGTGCGTGTCTCGCTCTGGGATTCACGGTGCATGAGACGGCGGAGTCGATGGCGACGATCCCGCAGGTGCCCGGCCGGCTGGAGCTGATCAGCACCGAGCCCTGTCCCGTGCTGCGGGACTACGCCCACACGCCCGATGCGCTCGAGCGCGTGCTCACGACGCTGCGCCCGCTCACGAGCGGCCGGCTGATCGTCGTGTTCGGCGCGGGCGGTGACCGTGACCGCGGCAAGCGACCGCTCATGGGTGCCATCGCCGAGTCGCACGCCGACGTGGTCATCGTGACATCGGACAACCCTCGCACCGAGGATCCCGACTCGATCATCGACGAGATCGAGGGTGGCATGACCGGCCCGCACGTGCGCATCACGGATCGTGCGGAAGCGATCGCACACGCGCTGGGCACGGCCGCAGCGGACGATGTGATCGTGCTCGCCGGCAAGGGACACGAGACCTATCAGATCATCGGCGAGGACAGGCACTCGTTCGACGAGCGTGAGATCGTAGCCGGGGTTCTGCGGGGTGCGGTATGAGCGCGTGGACCGAAGCCGCGGTTACGGCAGCACTCGGCATTGCGGCCCGCGCGGGCGATGAGAGCGTGGTGTTCACGGGTGTGAGCACGGACACGCGCGCGCTCAAGGGCGGTGAGCTGTTCGTCGCCCTGCGCGGCGAAGTTCACGATGCTCACGCATATCTCGCGAAGGCGCGGGAGGCGGGTGCACTCGGCGCCGTCGTGGATCACGTACCGGACGATGCTCCTGCGGACATGCGCTTCTATGTCGTCGCCGAC
>DATABQ010000489.1:0-5759 GCA_036259495.1 Longimicrobiales bacterium
TGCATCCTGCCACGTCGCTCCACCATCCACACTGAACGCCACTGCCGTCACCACGCCGTAGCCCGACCACGCCAGACCACGCACCACCACCCGCCCGTGCACGATGTCACCCGCGCCGGGCGACGCAATAATGGCCCGCACGTGCATGCGCGTCACCGGCTCCTCCGCGGCGTGACCGGGATGCCCGCGATAGACGTATCGCTCCGCCTGGAAGTGCCCCGTGAACGGCGTGTCGACCGCTGTGATGCGCTCGAGCCACTTCACGGATGCGACGCCATACCGGCCGGGCACGAACAGCCGAACCGGATGGCCGTGCTCCGGCCTGAGGGGCTCCCCGTTCATCGCCCACACGAGCAGAATCGATGGATCCCTCGCGTCGGCCACCGTCAGGCTGCGCTCGAAATGCACGACACGCCCTCCCTCCACGTCGCCGGAATCCGCACCGCGGAAGACGATCTCCACCGCTCGCGGATCGACGTCGCACATCTCCAGCAGCCTCGCCAGTGGCACACCCCTGAACGTGCCGGTGCTCACAGCGCCCAGCTCCCATGCCGTCCCGCCCGGCACCGGCGACATCAGCTTCCGTCCATTGCCGGCGCACTCCATGACGGCCGTGACCGTCGTCTCTCCGAGCGCCTGAAGCTCGCGCAGCCCGACTGTCACCGGCGTCCCGACCAGCCCCTCCACAGCCAGCCGCCATTCACCGGCATCGATCTGCGGCACGTCGAAGTTCGAGCGGACGAAGAACGACTCCAGCGGCGTCACCGGCTCTGCCAGCACGTGCAGCGGTGTCTCCGCATTGAACGGATCGGTCTCCACCACACGCAGGTTTTCTGATCTGTTGGGCATGCGGAGATCGTAGGCCGCGGGCTGTAAGCTGGCAACGTTTTCGACCGCCGATCAAATGTTTGCTATCACCCGGCCGGCTCCGGCGTTATCATGGCATCCCTCTCTTGCCGCACACACCGGACAGCCTGGAGTTACCGCATGGCCACCACCATGTCACGCACTACGTACCATCTGCGCGGGGACAGCATCGAATCGTGCAGCTGCAACCACGGCTGCAACTGTCAGTTCGGCGGCTTCCCGAATGAAGGGATCTGCGAATTCGTGATCGGATACGATGTGACCGACGGCCGCGTCGGCGATGTCGACATCACCGGCGTGCGTATCGTGGTTGCGGGCAAGTATCCGAACGCGCTTCACGAGGGCAACGGCCACGTGGTGATGTTCGTCGACGAGAGCGCGAGTGACGAGCAGGTGAACGCAGTGCTGTCCGTCTTCTCCGGCCAGCTCGGCGGGATGCCGTGGGAGGCGCTCGCCCCCACGATCGCGAAGTTCGAAGGCCCGGTGCGCGCGCATATCGATATGGAGGTGAGCGGCAAGCGGTCGCGCGTCCGCGTCGGCCGCGACATCGAAGTGCTCACCACTCCGCTGCTCAATCCGGTCACCGGTGCAGAGCAGAACGTGCACATCGCCTATCCTGATGGCGGCTTCTTCTGGAATGACGGCGACATCGTGACGACGGAAACGATGCGCGCGAAGCACGGCGACCTCGAGCTGGAGTGGCCATCCCGCTTCGCGGCGATAGCACCTGTCGCGTGGAGCAACGCAACCTGACAATGGATCACGCTCCCGGCCCCGACCGCGGGAGTGCCACCGCCATCGCGAGCGCGCAAGGTCCGGCGCTTCGCGACTCCGCCGTCGTGGTCGCGGGGATAGCGCTGCTCGTCGGCGCCGGCTGGGCCTACCTGGTGCTCGAGGCCGGGCGAATGCAGGCGGGTGCCGGAGGCATGTCCGGCATGGGCACGATGACCATGCCATCGGCACTGGTCGCGCCAGGGCTGCACGCGTGGTCGCCGGTCGACCTGCTTCTGCTGTTCACGATGTGGGCGATCATGATGGTCGCGATGATGCTGCCGTCGGCGACGCCGATGATCACGCTGTTCGCCGGCGTGAGCCGCGGCCGCAGGCAGCGCGGTGACGCGTGGGTTCCCACCGCTGTGTTCGTCGCCGGCTACATCCTGCTCTGGACATCGTTCGCGGCGCTCGCCGCGCTCGCGCAGTGGGGACTCCATCGCGCAGCGCTGCTCTCGCCGATGATGCGCTCGACGAGTCCACTGCTCGGCGGGGGACTGCTCATCGCCGCCGGTATCTATCAGTTCACCCCGCTCAAACGCGCGTGCCTGTCGCAGTGTCGCTCGCCTCTCGGGTTTCTCTCCAGGCACTGGCGCGAGGGGGTGCGTGGCGCGCTCCAGCTCGGAGTCCGGCACGGCACATACTGCATCGGCTGCTGCGCCGTTCTCATGACGCTCCTCTTCGTCCTGGGCGTCATGAACCTGCTCTGGATCGCAGCGATCGCCGTATTCGTGCTCGCGGAGAAGGTGCTGCCGCGCGGTGAGTGGATCGCTCGCGCGGCGGGCGTACTCCTGATCGGCTGGGGAGGCTGGGTCGTGGCGGGCGCCCTCTGAGCAGGGACCTTTCGCCGTGGTGCGCTCACTGTGACGCCGCTGATCGGCGCCCGCCGTCCCACCGCGCCCCGGCCACGGCCCAAACAGCTATGGAACTCCGGCGATCGCCCCTGTAGGTTGAGACCATGGATGCTGAGACGCGTGCCTTCCTCGAACAACATTTCGGTCTGATCCAGCAGCAGCTGGAGCGGACCAACGTGCGCCTCGCCGCCATCGAGGACCGGGCTGACCGTCACGAGCAGGCGATTGAATCGCTCCGAATCACGGATGCCGAGACACGTGGCTTCCTCGAGAAGTATTTTGGTCTGATCCAGCAGCAGCTGGTGCGGATCGAGGACCGACTCACCGCCGTCGAGGACCGGCTCACCGCCGTCGAAGACCGGCTCACCGCCGTCGAGGACCGGCTCACCGGGCTCGAGCGGCGTGTCGCGGTTCTCGAAGACCGCTCGGATAGCCATGAACGGGCGATCGAATCGCTCCGTCTCGAGATGCGCGAACGCTTCATCTCCACCGACGAGCAGCTGCGCACCCTCACCATCCGCATGCAGCATTTCGAGGCACGTGTCGAGGACTCGCTCGCGACGATCTCGCGCGACGTTGCGGCCGTTCGTGAAGACGTCTCCCACCTGACTGTCCGCATGAAGAACGTCGAGACGGGCATCGGCGACCTGAACGCCCGCGTCGATACGCTCGCCGAGGACATGCGCCAGCGCTTCCGCAGTGTACAGGAGCGGCTCGGTCACGCCGCCTGACGGCACACGCCCCCGTCTCACGCCCGCAAGCCCTTGAGCCGGCGCGCCCGAAGCCCCACCTTTCCTCCATGCCCGAACACACGCAGAACCGCACCGCGCTCGCACGCACCTGGCGTCCCCGCAAGTTTGCGGAGATGGCGACGCAGGAGCACGTCTCAGAGACGCTCCGCGCCGCCGTCGCGCGCGGCCGCACGGCGCACGCCTATCTGTTCACGGGGCCGCGCGGGGTAGGGAAGACCACGGCCGCGCGCGTGCTCGCGATGGCGCTGAACTGTCCGGATCGCGGCGCTGATGGCGAGCCGTGCGGGCAGTGCGAATCGTGCGAGAAGATCTGGGCGGGGAAGACGTCGCTCGACGTGATCGAGATCGATGCCGCATCGAATCGCGGAGTCGATGATGCGCGCGATCTGCGCGAGCGCGCGATGTACGCGCCGACCGACGAGCATCGCTACAAGGTCTACATCATCGACGAAGCGCACATGCTGACGCGCGAGGCGTGGAACGCGCTGCTCAAGATTCTCGAGGAGCCGCCGCCGCGCGTGATCTTCGTCTTCGCGACTACGGAGCCGCAGAAGATCCAGCAGGCCGCGCCGCCGATCCTCTCGCGCTGCCAACGGTTTGACTTCCGTCGCATCTCGACGCAGGGCATCGTCGATCGTCTGCGCACGGTATTGGAAGGCGAGGGCGTCGAGGCGGATGACGATGCACTGACGCCGATCGCGCGACGTGCGGAGGGCGGCATGCGCGACGCGCTCTCGCTCATGGATCAGGTGCTCTCGTTCGCCGATGGACGTCTGACGGGCGAGGACGTGCGCCGCGTGCTCGGTCTCGTCGGCGATGAGCTCTACCTCGAGCTGTTCGCGATCGTCGCCGAGAAGCGCTACGCTGATGTCTTCCATTTCGTCCAGCGTGTCATCGACGAAGGCTACGACCTCGCCGAGTTCTACAAGGGACTCGCCGACGCGCTGCGCGTGGTCATGGTGACGAAGCTCGAGGGCGCAGATACAGCCTCCAAGGGCGCCGAGCCGCCCGTCATCGATGTCCGCGAGGACCTGCGCGCCGACTACGCTGCCGTCGCTGACAAGTTCGGTCGCGGCGATCTGCTCCGCATGCTGTCGATGGTCGCTGAACTCGATACCGAGGGGAAGTTCCGCAAGAGCGCGAATCCGCGCACCATGCTCGAGGCGCTGCTCCTCCGCTGGGCGTTCCTCGAGAGCACGGTCGATGTTGAGACGCTGCTCCGCGCCGCGGGAGGTGATGCCCCCGTCCCTTTAGGCGCCCGCGCGGCTGACCCCGCGCCGCGCACGACCGACCTCGCCCCCGGCAAAAACGCAACCCGCAGGCCCGCGCCAACCGGCGAGCCCGCGCCAACCCGCGAGCCCGCGCCCCAAGCCGAAGCGCCAGCTCGCGCATCAGCCCGCTCCATCCTGAACGACATCGCCGGAGGCGCACCCCCCGCAACGCCCCACACCCCCACGCCCACTCCCACAACTACCCCCATTAACACCCCCACTCCCAATCCCACAACCATTCTCACGCTTCGCGACGCCGAACGCGCCCTCAAGACGATGCTGGATCATCGTCGCGCACCGCACGGGCTCGGCATTTTCCTCAAGGCCGCGACGATCGGCGAAGTCACCGGCGACACCGTCGTTCTCGAAGTGCCGTCCGGCCCGGGTCTCGAGCAACTCTCCGGTGAGTCCACCGCCCGTGTCGCAGTCCGCACTGTGATGAGCGAGCTGCTCGGCCGCTCGATTGAGCTGACCATCCGGCCTGCCGGCTACGCCGATCCCGAGGCCGGCGACGCAGCGCCCGAGCCGCCGCGCCGCATCACGCCCGCGGCCGTCAAGGCCGACCGCCTCGCCGCGCTCTCCCGCGACGATCCCGCGTTCCGCGCTGCCATCGAGAGCCTGGACCTCGAGCTGATCGACTGACGAAAAGGCGAGGAGCCCCGTTTCAGGAGCGTGTATGCGACAGGTCACTTGCTGGCTGGTGCTGGCTGCATGTCTGCCGAATCTGTCCTGCACCGCGGCAGTCAACGACGCATTCGCGCCTGATACTGATCTGTCCACCGTGCTCCGTGTTGCAGACAATCGCAACTGGTACGTGCAGCTGGTCGGCGATTCCATTCTGGCGGAGGGTACGATCGCCAGTCTGCGCGGCGATGAGCTCAGAGTCGACGGTCAGCACTTGACGATCGCGTCCGTGGACAGTGTCCTGCGCCGTGGCTCGACAGGCGGCGGCGGCCGATCCGGCGTGATCACCGGTGCAGTTGCGGGCGGCGCATCGTTCGGTCTCCTGACCGCGATCGGCGGCCCGGCCACCATGCTCGCCGGCGCGATCCTTGGCGGTGTAGCGGGCGGAGTGATCGGCGGAATCGCTGGATCACTCATTCGGCCGGGAAATACCGTCTGGGAAACCGTGTGGAGGCGCTGAACGCCCCAGCGAACGCAGAGGGTCACCGTCCCCGCGCGAAACGCAGAGGGTCACCGTCCCCGCACGAAACGCAGAGGGTCACCGTCCCCGCACGAAACGC
>DATABQ010000490.1:0-1572 GCA_036259495.1 Longimicrobiales bacterium
CGATCCAGGCGGTGAGGGAGTACCTCCAGCCCGCGCATGTCGGCTGAAAAAGCCGCTGTGACGGGCGATAACTCACTGCGCCTGGACGAGCTGCTGGACCACGCGCCCTGCGGGTTCCTCTCGTTCGGCGATGACGGGATCGTTCAGCACGTCAATACGACACTGCTCGACATCCTCGGCTACCCGGCGCCGGAGCTCGTTGGCAGTCACGTCGAACGCATTCTGACGATCGGCACGCGAATCTTTTACCAGACGCACTGGTTCCCCCTGCTGCGTCTTCATCATCGTGGCGACGAGATCTTCCTGATGCTCCGCACGAAGGACGGCGAAGAGGTCGGTGTGCTCGTGAATGCAGTGCAGCATCAGCGGGGCGGACGCGCAATGTACGACTGCGTGCTCATGCAGGTGAAGGAGCGGCAGAAGTACGAGGACGAGCTGCTGCGCGCCAGGCGTGTGGCGGAGAAGGCGCACGCGGAGCTCGAGGTGCAGCGGAGCGACCTGCAGCAGGCGAATGACCAGCTGGAAGCCCAGGCGGTCGAGATGGAGTTGCAGCAGCAGCAGCTCAGGGATCAGACCGCGGAGCTCGAGGAGTCGAGCGAAGAGCTCAGGACGCTCAACGCCGAGCTGCTCGAACGTTCCGCGGAGCTCGAGCAGGCGCGCGCCGCGGCCGAAGAGGCGAACGAGGCAAAGAGCACATTCCTGGCAGTGATGAGCCACGAGCTGCGAACGCCGCTGAATGCGATCTCCGGCTATGTCGAGCTGCTCGACATCGGCATCTACGGTTCGGTCACGGAGAAGCAGAAGGATGCGCTCGCGCGGATCAACCGCAGTCAGCGGCACCTGCTTCGGCTCATCAATGAAGTGCTCAATCTCGCACGCATCGAATCCGGACGCATCGACTATGCGATAACGGATGTCGCGCTCCGGGAGATCATCAGTGATATCAGTCCGATGGTCGAGCCGCAGCTGAGCGCGAAGGGTCTCGCGTTCGAGGTCGCCAATGCACCCGATCTCATCATGCGCGCCGATCGCGACAAGGTGCAGCAGATCCTGCTCAACCTGCTCAGCAATGCCATCAAGTTCACGCCTGAAGGCGGGAGGGTGTCGATCCACTCGGACCGCGCCGACAATCCTGACATGATTTGTACCGCCGTAAGCGACAGCGGCATCGGCATCGCGCCGGACAAGCTGGCGAGCGTGTTCGAGCCGTTCGTGCAGGTGGATGTGAGCCAGAAGAGTCGCAGGGAAGGCACCGGTCTCGGCCTCGCCATCAGCCGCGATCTCGCCCGCGGCATGGGCGGTGACCTGACCGCGGTGAGCGTGCAGGGTGAAGGATCGACGTTCACGCTGACTCTGCCGCGCGCGAACGCCAGGTAGTTACCTGCCGGCGTTGCGGTCCTCGCAGCGTCTCCGCATATCCGGCTGGTCAGGCACGACCGACAGACCCCGAACGGGCAATACTGGTGCGACGGCGGCTGCGCCGTGACGGCGCGATACTCTGGTGCGCGCTGCAGCGGTGTGCTCATATTGGGGCCGGCCGTCACCTGCCGCTGTCGGACGCGGAACCCATTC